>DVMT01000050.1 GCA_018714855.1 Candidatus Aphodocola excrementigallinarum | reverse complement strand
CTGAGCTAAGGGTCCAAATAACACTTGCTTTTATATATTATCATATTCTTTGAACTTAATCAATATAATATTTTAAAAAAAATAAAAAAAGACGAAATTAATCGCCGTTTTGTAACATATTAAGTAAATTTATCTTAAATTTATCTTTATCTTGGTTAGCTTTAGATATCATAACTCCTTTATATGCTTGAAGTTCTTGTCTATGACCCTCAGATAATAATGATTCTGGTGTTATTGTATCAAGTATTACGGTATGACTATTTTCACATACTGAATAATGTAAAACAACCTCCCCATGAACCCTTACAAATAAATCGTCTGTAGGTAATTTAAGCTCATAATTCTTAGTGTTTTCCTTAACGTTTTCACTTACCATTTTACCCAAAAAATTTCCCTCTTTCAACTCCGGATAAAACTCGAAAACCATTTTCTTATAAGCTAACATATTATACTTTTTTAATGAGCGCTCTAACTTCTTAAACTCATTTTCATTTAAGTATTCAAAAATATAAGATTCTTTCATGTTTTAACCCCCTTCTCAATTGGAAAAGCAAAGGGATACTTTACCTAATTGGTAGTGGTATTATACCATAAGCGACAAAAAATGTCAAATTGTTTACATCTATTTTAACTTTTTTACTTTCTTTTTCCTTTTTTAATATATGTTTTACTTTTATATTTATTATTCTTACCTATTTTCTGACCTAACATAAAATCATTAATATCATAACCATTTTTATCAACAAGCACCTTAGAGAAATCTTCATCTAAATCACAGAAATCTATTCCTGCTATTAAGGAATTCATACTATTTATATCCTTAAAAGTATTAATTTTTTTATTCATTTTACAACTTCCTTTTAATAAATTTTACGTTGACACTTAGGGCAATAATATGTGCCGCGCCCACCGATTTTTTCTTTTTTTATTAATGTTCCACATTCATAGCATGGTAAATTTTGCCTTTTATGCACTTTCAAATGTTGTTCAAAAGTGCCTCTTTTACCATCTATATTAGGATATGTTCCTTTGTATTTTAATGATTCTTCAAAAACTTCTTTTGTATTTTTGATAATTTCTTTTAACTTGTTTTTACTTATTTTATCCGCATAAGATTTTGGACTTATTTTAGATTTAAAAAGTATTTCATCAGCATAAATATTACCGATTCCTGTAATATAGCTTTGATCAAGCAGCATCTTTTTTATATCGGTATGATGTGTTTTAAATTTTTCTTTTAAATAATCTTCAGTTAAATTTGGATCATCATATTCAAGACCTAAGTTTTTGTCTAAAAAGAATTTATTTAAATCTTCTTTATTAATAACTTGCATTTTTCCAAATAACCTAGGATCATTATAATGTAAAGAAAAATCGTCAAAATAGAAAATAACATAATCATGTTTATCTTTTTTTTCATTTAATGGAAGCAAATAAAACCTTCCTTCCATTCTAAAATGAATGATTAAGTATTTATCATCAAGTTCAAATAAAAGCCATTTACCTCTTCTTTTTACGTTTAATACTTCTTTTCCAGTAACATCATTTATGAATTCTTGTTTCTTATTGTATACAATTTTATCTAGATATACTTCTACTTTTCTTATTTTCTTACCGGTAATTATTTTACTTAAATCTCTTCTTGTTGTTTCTACTTCTGCTAATTCTGGCATCTTTATCACCTACTTTGTATCATACCAGTTTATACCGGTTTCAATATCTACTTTTAATGGTACATCTAGTTTGTATGCATTATCCATACAATCATCAACTATTTTTTTAACGATGTCTTCTTCTTCTTTTAAAACGTTAAAAATCAATTCATCATGCACCTGTAATATCATTTTACTTTTTAATTTTTTTTCTTTAAATTTATTATATATATCAATCATGGCCTTCTTTAAAATATCGGCACTAGAACCTTGTATAGGCGTGTTAAGGGCCATTCTTTCACCTTGCTGTCTTATCATGTAATTCGTGTTATTAAGCTCAGTTATCTTTCTTTTACGATTCATAATCGTTGTTACGTAACCTTTTTCATAAGCATCTTTTACAACACTATCCATGTAATTTTTTATTCCACTATATGTTTCAAAGTATTTATCAATAAAGGATTTGGCCTCTTTAACTGAAATACCAAGATCTTCTGCCAAACCAAAACTACTAATACCGTAAAGTATTCCAAAATTAACCGCTTTAGCTTGTCTTCTCATAAGTGGGGTTACATCTTCTTTTTTAACTCCGAATATATCCATTGCTGTTTGAGTATGAATATCCATGTCGTTTTTAAATGCATTAACTAAGTTTGGAACTTTAGAAAAATGTGCAAAAACACGAAGTTCTATTTGTGAATAATCACTTGAAAGTAATATACAACCATCTTCTGGAATAAAAGCTTTCCTAATTAATTTTCCATAAGTAGTTCTAATGGGAATGTTTTGTAAATTAGGTTCTATTGAAGATAATCTTCCTGTTCTAGTTAAAGTTTGTGTATATATAGTATGAATTTTTCCATCTTCTAAGATACTGTTTTCTAAGCCTACTATGTATGTTGACTGAAGTTTTGTAAGCATTCTATGTTCTAAAATAAGTGGTACTATAGGATGTCTATCTTTATATTTTTCTAATATTGTTTTATCAGTAGAATAACCACTTTTTGTTTTTTTGCCTTTACCTATTTGGAGTTTAGTAAATAGTATATCTCCCAGTTGTTTAGGAGATGATATGTTAAATTGGCAGCCGGCAAGTTCATAAATTTTATTAGATATTTCTTTTATTTTTTCTTCTATTTCCACGTTCATGCTTTTTAATACGTTAACATCAACCCTAATACCTTGATATTCCATTTCAGCAAGCACAACTGATAAAGGCATTTCTATTTCATTAAATAAATATGTACAATCTTCTTCTTTCATTTCTTTTTCTAATTCTTCTTTTGTTTCATAAATAAATTTTGCTTTTGCACTTACTAGTTTTTTTAAGGTTTCTTCTCCTAGTTTTTTAGCTTTTGATATTACCTCATAAAAAGGTATATCGTATCCAAACTGATTAGCTAAATATGAAATATCATCTTTTACATTATAATTAAGTAAATAAGCTGCAATCATAGAATCGAATGATATGTTTTCTAAATTTACTTTTATTTTTTTTAATGCTACTAAATGTTTTTTTAAATCATAAGTATATTTTTCTAATTTATTTAACTTTTTTATAGAATCGTTTATCAAATCTTTTTTAACATAATAAGCATTTTGACCATCATATAAGCCTAAGGCTAAAATAGATGCTAAATGATAATTTGTTTTATCAAGTTCCATATAAATACTAATTGGAGACTTA
>DVMT01000049.1 GCA_018714855.1 Candidatus Aphodocola excrementigallinarum | reverse complement strand
AAAAAGAGAACTTAGTATTTCCTAAGTTCTTTTTAGTCTCTATCAAAAAGCATACTTATATCAATTAAGCCTGCTATTCCAATTATAATATATATTATTTTTGCAAGCATAGCATCGCTACCACCAAAAATTGATGCTACTAGATCTAATTCAAATAATCCGACAAATGCCCAGTTTATGGCACCTATTATAATTAGAACTAAACATATCTTTTTTAAAATTTCCATATAATTCCTCCTTACTATTTTTACATTTTTATCATGTCCATATTTCTATGTTTTATTCATGAATATTACAGGAATTTTCTTAATATAATAAAATAGAAATTGATGAAGAGGTGAAAATTTGAAAAAATTAAGTTTATGTCTGTTAATTTTAGGCTGTTTTTTACTTACTGGGTGCGGAAAAAATAGTGAAGGAGATATTTTAAAAAAATTAGAAAAGCAAATAGAAAATAATAAAGGATATATATTTACGGGAAGTTTGGAAATATTGAATAATGATGATATTTATAAATATGATGTTGAAAGTGCTTATAAGGAAGATAATTATTATAAAGTTTCATTAAAAAATATTAGTAATGATCATGAGCAAATTATTTTGAAAAATGATGATGGTGTTTATGTCCAGACACACGAAAGTACGCAATAAAAAAATTAATAGTTTAAGGTTATATCTACGAAAGGTATGAGAAATCATATCTTTTTATTTTGCATAAAAGGAGGTAGATATTATTAATTATGCAATATTTAGAAGTGAACCAGTTTATACTTTGAATGATTTGGCACAAATTGGATCACATAATAAAAGAGAAAAGAAAGCTTATAATTCTAATCCAAATATAAAATTAGAGTTATCTAATGATAATATTGAGATAGTACCATTACAAGAGAAATATGTTAAAGGTTTTAAAAATAAAGTCAAAGATTATGAAAAAGAACATAATGAAAGAATGAAAACGGAAAGACCTGATAGAAGAAAAACTTTTAATCAAATGCTAAATATTTCCAAAAATGTAGTAGCTGATGAATTACTTTTTACGGCAACCCATAAGTTTTTTGATAATATGAGTAAGGAAGATATAAGAAAGTGGGCTGATACTTGTATGGAGTTTGTTTATGAAGATTTAGGTTATACTAAAGAGCAAGTGTTACACGCAACAGTCCATTTAGATGAGGAAACTCCTCATTTACATTGTGTTGTTATACCTTTAATTAAAAAATTTGATAAAAGAACTAATACTGAAAGATATACTATTTCTAAAAAAGCCTATATTAAAGATAAAATTCATTTATCAGAATTACAAGATAAATATCACGAAAGATTGACTAGTAAAGGTTATGATTTAGAACGAGGCATTAAGGGAAGTACAGCTAAACATCAAAAGGTTAGAGAGCTTAAAAAGACTACTAGATATTATGAACAAAAAGTAGATGTTTTAAACTCTAAAATAGATGAGGCTATGAAAGAATTTAACGAGAAACAGAAAACTACCAAAAATATTCCTTTTAATAAAACTCATGTTTTAGTAGAAAAGGAAACTTTTGATAGTATGAACAAAGTAATTAAAGAAACAAAAAAGGCGATAGAAATAGAGACCAAAATAAAGAATTTATTTAATGAAGTAGATAGTTTTACTAAAAGTCATCAGAGTTTGGAAAAAGAAAATCAAAATATGAAAAGAGAAATTAAAGCATTAACTACTAGAAATCAAAATCTTACAAAAGAGAATAATACTTTAAAAGCCTATATTAAAGCCATATTAGAGGCAATAAAGCACTTTTTTAGGCATTTATTACAAATTGGTAATGAACCTACAAAAGAAGCCACTACAAGCGAAATAAAGGAATATTATGATAACAAAGATTTTGATAGCAATGATGTTTATGATATTTCAAATGGTACTACTAAAGAAGATGAACTTTTTGATTATGCTAATATACCTAATTATTATAAAACTAAAAAAGATAATAACAAAGATAAAGATGACTTTGAAATGACATTATAACTATCTAATTCATAGTATCTATGGTATAATTATTTAAACAACAAATAGTACTTGTTACTTTTAATTGTATGGAAGATTTAATAGATGAGTGGGAAAAAGTTGTAGGTATTATATAAAGAGTTACTAATAGTAAATGAGGGTGAGAAAATGAAGAAAATTGTTGTATTTATTATATTAGGCATATGTATATTATGTGGAATTGTAATTTTAGGTTTTAATTTATTTAAAAATGATGAAACTACACAAAATACTAAACAAACGGTTTCTACTTGGCAAACAGATGCAAATAAAGAGGAAATAACTAATCTAATGAAATATTTACGGGCAGATGATACAAATTCTTCTAATTCATTTGAAGAGTGGATTGAAAAAATTAGAGAACTTTCAAATGATAATTTATTCGCAGAAAAAGTTATTGAAGAAATAAACAAAACTAATTATTTTGAATTAGAAAATTATGAAAAAGATTTTTTGGACTTTTATATAAAGCAAGTTATTTTTGATGAAAACGTATATAGTCAAAAAGTAGCAGAAGATACTCCACAAGAACATTATGGTAATATAACAAATGTTTATAAAGCAAACTATAATAATGAATATGTTGATTTGCCAAGAGTATTATTAGTACGGTTTGAAAAAAACCAAAAAACAAATAAAAGTAATGAATATTTTGTATCTTTTATAAGTAATAATGGTAATATTAAAATTGATACTAATTTCTTTGAAAATATTCAAGATGGTAGCACGCTTTATTTTCTTTATTCTACAAGTGTTATGAATATTACAGAAGATAGTTTTATAAATAACTATCCTATAACTGTTGAAGAAGTAGATCTTAATCAAATAAACAATTTATTAAATAAATATAATGATTTTATTTCTTTTCTAACTGAATATAGAAATAATGTATATAGTTCATCAAGAAATGAAGAATTACAAGATGTGTATGAAGATAAGGAAAGTGAAAATGAACTTTCTAAATCAATACCTAAAGTTGGAATGACTGCTTCAGAAGTTGAAAAGACTTCTTGGGGAACTCCAGATAAAAAGAATAAAAATACTTATTCTTGGGGGACTACTGAACAATGGGTATATGATAATAAGGGTTATGTTTATTTTGAAAATGGTAAAGTAACTAGTATAAGTGAACGATAAAATTATAGGTATTAAATTCAAAATAATTATTGTAAAGTGAGTGTGTAATAATATGAGATGTGCAGTATGTGGAAGTATAAGAGTTGTAGTGGAAAAAAACAAAATTCAAATTATAAAAGTATTCTATTTTTTGCTGACTTATGTTATAATCCTATTAGTTAAAAGAAACTCATAATTATTTATTTTACGTTAATAAAAGAAGGAGTAAGATTGTGTTATGAAAAAGTATGTTTTAAATATGGGAACTAAAAAATACCATATTATTGGCAGATGTTGTCATTCTAAAAGCTATCAAAAAAATGATTCGAATTTTAAAGAATATGAAACTGAGGATGAAATTATAAGAGAACATCAAAATTATGTGAGTAAATGTAAAATTTGTTTTAAAAACAAATAATCATATTGGAGGGTTAAAGTTTATGAAAAAGAAAATATTATTAGGATTATTAGTTATTATTTCGTTATTTACAATAACTGGATGTGGTCAAAATGGAAGCTCTGGGAAAACTTATTCATTAGGAGATACAGTTAAAACAGATATAATTAGTTTTAAATTAATCGCAGGCGAGTTTACATATGCATTAGTCAATACTTACGGTGATGAATTTGCAATGCCAAAAGAATATAATGCAGAAGATGACAATAACAATCCATATGTTGCATCAAAAGGTCATACTTTAGCAGCATTTACCTTTTATGTAGAAAATTTAGATAGGGCTTCTATTGATATTGGTGGTTCTTTTAATTCTGAATTTGGTTCAATAACTTACGAAAAAGAAAACTATGGTGTTAATAATGATTCTGAAGTTGTTTTTAAAGCAACATCAGAAGATAATATAAATTGGGAAAGTTATTCATCTGATAATATATTACTTCAAGCGGGTGAAAAAAAATATTTTAGAGCATATATTGATATTCCTACGGATGTAAAAAATTTAGATGATACTATGGAATTAACTATCTATTTACCAACTTCAGAAGATAAAACAGAGGCTTTTACTTTTGTAATTTCAGAAGATGATAGAAATAACTATAAAGACGATGAAATTACAGAGAATATAGCAATTAAAAATTTGGATAAAAAGGTCGCTCAAGAATATTTTAATAATCATTTAGTTGATTATAGTATTATGAATAGTGATGAAATTAAATCTTCTATTGAGGGTAGAAAATTAAATGTTATTGAAATTGGTGGAGACGGAAGATGGAAAGGGTCATTTACTTTTCAAACTTCTGGCAGAATTTATGAAGAAAGTGATAATGGATATGCAGTTGGTTATGCAAATAATAGAACTTGGAGCATTTCAGATAACAAATTAACACTTTCTTGGGTTAATGGTAATAAAGAAACGATAAGTACAATATGTGAAGTTAGAAAAATACAGGATGGAGCATATTTATTATTAGATAATGGAGAAATATTTGGCATTCTTTATGTGTAATAAAATATTTAATTAGAATAAATTTAAATTAAAATCTAACCATAAAAATTATATAACTAATGGTTTGGCTAGAACCTAGTCTTTGGCGACTAGGTAACACACTACGATATTGGCTGAGCCAATAACGATGTGTGCAAAGGGAGAGCCCTTTTGAAACCCCATTTAAGCCCTATATTACTAGATGTGTATTGATGATACGTAGTAATATAGTGCCTTTTTTATTTCAACTTGCGTTTCATAAAAAAGAAAAAGACTATCGCCACTTTCATTCGCTAAAGCGAACAAAACGTGCCACATCTTTTTAAATGAAAACAACCTATGTGCTTTGATGACACTAGGTTGTTTTCTTATGAATTATTTATTATTGTGTTGCTCATTTAATAATTTAGCCGTTTCTTTATTCGCATTATCAATAGCTAAATATATAAATAATTCATATATTATTGTTATTACAAAGAAGCCAATTAATACATAAGGACTATTTTTTATATTTTCATTAAAGGTATCAATAAACATAATGATTAGATAAATTATTCCATAAAATACAGTTGATAGAGTAGTTGTGTCATCAAATGACCTTTGAATTATTTTTGATTTATCAATGTCAGAGTCTTTTCCTCTTTTACTCCACTCTCTAATTACTAATATTAAAAGTAAAATGAGTAGTGGTACGATAAACCAATATAGAGAATAAGCAAGTTTAGTTTTTATTATTAAAGCTATAATTAGACTAGCAATAATTAAAATGTTAAATGCAACTAATAAGCTATTTAAAATTTTAGTTTTTCGCATTTTTATTTCTCTCCTTTATTTCTATACTTTCAATAAGTTTAATAATCTCTCTTGATGTATTAATTTGATATTCTGTATCTTCTATTGTATGTAATAATAATTCTTTCTCTTTTTCAGTGATGTTTTCTTTATTTAAGTTTTCTTTACAAGATTCTACTAATTTTTCTGAATTGTTTATACTCCCTAAAACATTTAATCTTGCTTCATATAATTCTTCTTTGTTTAATTTAGAATAATAGTTTTTTATAAAAGGGTTAAGTGGACTTACTTCCATACCTAAACCTATCATATACATTAAATCTTGATAGTTAGCATCTATGTGATCGCATATTTTTCTTAACATTTTAGGATTAGGTATTTCAATTTCGCCAGATTCTATTTTAGAAAGTTGAGCATTACTTATATTAGCAATTTTTGCAAGCTGTCTTTGTGATAAACCAGCTTTTTCTCTTGCTTCTGCAATAATTTCTCCAACTTTTTTTTCTTGCATATTGACCTCCTTATGCAACAATAATAGCATAAATGTTAAAAAAAATCAACAATATTGGAGTTTTGTTTCAAAAAAAAGTTGACAAGTTAGTAATTATCATGTATATTAATATTGTGTTAAAAAAAATTAACGTTTCTTAACATTCGTTAATTAAATTATAAGAGAGGAGGAAATCTATGAATGATTAAAGACCAGCTAAGAGTACCACAGGTTATTTGGAAAGATAAATCTATTCCAAAGGAAGCCAAGTATATCTACTCTTACATTTATAGTAAAGGCTATAATAGATACTTTACAGATATAAATGTAGGGGAGATACAACAAACCGTTAGAATTACTAACAAGGGTTTGAGGAAAAGTCTCGATAAGCTAGAACAAGCAAAATATCTAGTTTATCAAGAATATACCAATGGTATGTATACCATAACTCTTAACTAAAGAGCTACCAAGCGTTAGTTAAGTAAGGTACAGTAAGATATAAGGCTTATGTTAGTACCTATCTTATGAGAATAAGATGAATTAAAGATAATCCTAAAGGGAGGATTTAAAATAAGCCCTATGGGGAATATTGCTGTTTTGATGGAGTGCTTGTAGTGAATACAGGTTTTTTTGTTGTCTAAAAAGAAAGGAGAATGATTATTTGAAAATACTTAACGATGAAGATATTTTAAAAAGTAATGTTGATACTATATCACAATTTTATATTTTAGATTATTTAAAGAAGAATCTTAATGTTAGTGAATTTAAGATTTATTTAGTAGATAGTAATAAAATAAAAGTTACTGATAAAAATGACGAAGTGTTATATTTCAGTTATGATAAAGAAGATAAAAATGTAGTTTATGAAGAAGAAATTAAAGAATTAGATAGAACAATGGAGATGTGAGGAATGATATAACTTGAAATATATAATTGTTCCTAACATCGTTTGTGAAAATAAAAATTTGAACTCAACAGAAAAACTTGTAATGGGAATGATTTGCTCTTTAAATTATAAAGGAAATGATTGCTTTGCCAGTAATGAATATTTGGCTAAAAGAATTAATGTATCTAAAAGAACTATAACATCAGCTTTAGCAAAGTTAAAGAAAGAGGGATTAATTAAAATAGAATATATTAATCATACTAGAAAATTATATGTTACGGAAATGGGATGGAAAAATACTTCCATAGGTGTAGAAGAAAATTGCTAGCCCACTAGAAATATATTTCCACCATATAATAAAGAATAAATAAAAATATAAAATAAATTACTTTAATTATATTTAAAAAGCAAAAATAGAAAGGATCTGATTAATGAATAATGATATGAATTTTAATAAAGTATTAATATCAGGAATTATTAATGCTGTTACTGATACGAATGATAAATATATTAAGTTTGGAATTACTACAAGAAAATATACTACTAAAGAAGATAAAAATGTATATGTTAGTTTAAATATAGAAAGAGAGCTTTATCATATTTATAAAGATTATTTTATAAAAGGTAATAAGATTTATGTTAAGGGTTATTTAAATTCTTATATAGATAGAAATAAAAAGATACAAAGTTTTATTACTGTTACTGATGTAGCAAACAATTTGGAAGAAATAATAAAAGGTAGGAAAGCACCACATATCAGAGAAGATGTTGATGGTGTTTTAATTTGGGATGGTAGTAGGTGTGAAAGTACACCTGCAACTTTAGAAGAACAAAAAAAATGGAAAATTTATTAAGTGAATATAAATAGAAAGGATTTGAAATTATTATGAGGAATTTTTATTAATAATATAAGGAAAGGAGAAATTAATATAGATAGCAAAACAAGACAAAATATTTTAAGACGTGCCTCATATACATTTAATGAGGTGGAACATGGACAAATATAAGGTAAATAATATATTTGATGATAATGCTCTTACTTTAGACGAACTAATTAGTTCATTTTTCTTATCTTTTTTAGACGAAGATTTAAAATTTAATGATATAATAGATACGGATATAATCTTAGACTTATAGAGGAGATGTTATGATAACGGACGACTATAAGGTAGGAATATATTTAAGATTATCTAGAGAAGATGAGAGGTTAGGTGAAAGTGGTAGTATATCAACGCAACGGGATTTGCTTTTAAATTATATTAGAGATAATAATTTACTTTTTGTGGATGAGTATGTCGATGATGGAGTTTCTGGAACAACTTTTGATAGAGATGGCTTTAAAAGAATGATTAAAGACTGTGAAGATAAAAAAATCAATATGATTATTACTAAAGATACATCAAGACTTGGAAGAGATCATATTGAGTTTGGCTATTATGTTGAAAAGTATTTTCCAGAACATGGAATTAGGTATGTAGCTGTTAATGATGGAATTGATACAGCAAAAAATTCTTCTGCTAATGATATGTTAGTATTTAAAAGTGCTTTTAATGATATGTATGTTAAAGATATATCTAATAAACTAAGGAGTTCTTTATATACTAAAAAAAGAAATGGTCAGTTTGTTGGAGCTTATGCTCCTTATGGCTATAAGAAGAGTGAGGAAGATAAACATAAGTTAATAATCGATGAAGAGGCTGCTAAAGTTGTTAGAAGAATATTTAATATGTTCGCAAATGGCTCATCACTTGGAACAATATGTGATACTTTAACAAATGAGAAAATTCCAACTCCTAGTCAGCATAAAAATATGAAGATAGGACAAAATAATTATCATTATGGAGTTTGGGCAACGAGAACAGTAAGAGATATACTTTGCTGTCCAACTTATATTGGTAATCTTACTCAGTGCAAACAAAAGAAAATTAATTATAAGTCTAAAAAACGTATTCATACAAGAGAAGATAATTGGATTGTATGTGAGAATGCTGTACCAGCTATTGTAGATAAGGCAACTTTTGAATTAGTACAGAATATGTTTAAAAGCAATAAAAATCGTTTTAAAGGAGATGGCATTACTAATAGTTTATTACTTCGTGGACTTATTTTTTGTAAAGAGTGTGGTCATACTTTTGGTTTTAGAGCTCATAAACAAGTAACCAAAAAATATGGAGAGGTTACTAGAATATACGGTAATTGTAATTACTGGGCTAAAAGAAAACATCAAGGAGTATGTACTCCTCATAGTGTTAAGTATTTTGAAATTGAAGAAATAGTTTTAAAAGAGTTAAGGCGAATGTGTAAGAAATATATTAATACTAATATGTTAGAGAATGCTTTAAAAAATTCTGATAAATTAAAGAATAAGAAAAACAAAATACTTTATGAGATTAATAAGTTAGATAACGAAATAGAAAATTTAAAACGAAAAATTGATGTTTGCTATAATGATAAGTTAGATGGTAATATAACTTTAGAGATGTATAAAAGAACATATAATAACTTTACTCTTGATATAAAGAATAAGGAAAAGGAAATTAAACTTTATAAAGAGCAGTTAAAAAATCTCGAAAATACAAATGTTACCAATGATAAATACTACGCACAAAAAATAGAAGAGTTTTTAAAACTAGAAAAACCTACTAGAGCTCTCATTACAACACTTATTGATAGAATCGAAATTGATGAAGATAAAAATATCGATATTTATTATAAGTTTAGGCTAGTATAATATAATAAGGATGTGAGGTAAATGGACGTACAAAAAATCAAACACGAATTAGTTAAACAAAAAGAATCAAAATTTAAAGGAAATATTTATCATTTTTCACAAGTTAATTTTTCTTATAATTCTAATAAGATAGAGGGAAGCAGATTAACAGAGGAACAAACGGAAGCAATATTTGACACCTCTAGTTTTATTCCAAAGAGTGATGATGTGATTAAGTTAGATGATTTAACTGAGGCTAAAAATCATTTTAAGTTATTTGATTATATGTTAGATAATGTAGATAAACCTCTTTCTAAAGAAATGATGATAGAAATGAATAAAATTTTAAAGAGAAATACCAGTGATGAAGATGATCCTAGATATAATGTTGGAGGATTTAAAGTAGTTCCTAATATAATAGGAATAGTAAACGTCATTAAAACAAGCGACCCTAAAGATGTGGAAAAAGATATTGATAAGTTACTTACTGATTATTTAAAATTAAAGAAAGTTACTTTAGAAGATATAATTGATTTTCATGTTAGGTTTGAAAGAATCCACCCTTTCGGAGATGGCAACGGTCGTGTTGGCAGAATGATAATGTTTAAAGAGTGTTTGAAAAATAGTATTATGCCATTTATTATACTAGATAAAGATAGACCTTATTATATGAGAGGTTTAAAAGAATATGATAATGATAAACAATATTTAATTGATACAATCAAGTATTCACAAGATGTATATGAAGATGTATGTAATCAGTTATTAGATTTTGAAATTAAAGAGGACTAAGCCATAAGAGGCTTTAAAAAAATATAAAAAGGTTAAACTCTTGTGTGTCAGGGTATTAACACCTAGTCTTAATAAAAGTTTTAAATTTCAAAGTGATTGGCCATATAATAATTCACAAGTTTATTTGTTACAATCTATTGTTAATGATTTAGAAAATGATGATGAAAGGACATTTAAAAATGAGGATGGTAAATATGTTTTTACTAGTAAGGTTAATTATCCTAATAATAGAAATTTAGTTAAGCAAAAAGTAACATTTAATGATAAGTTAGAGTTAGAAGAGGTTATAGTTTTAGATAGTGATGAGATTCCTGCGATGACTTTAAAAGTTGAAAGTATTGATTATAAACCTAGTTTTAAAGATAACTATTTTGATTTAAATGAAATAATGAATACAGTAGAGGTTGAAGATAGTGTAGTAGAAACTGGGGTTATGGATGATATAATATATCCTTTGGTATTACCAGAAGGTACTAAGTTAACTAGTGAAGAAAAGGTGCAATTGGGTGAAGGAGAAAGAGTTATTTTAACTTTTTCTGGGGATAAACCATTTTTACTTGTAGAAGAGACTGTTAATGTTTTAGATGAATTTACGGTTATTCCAACAATGGGTGAACCATTTATGGTTATGGATTCAATTGGGGCATTAAGTGATAATTCTGTTAATTTTACATCTGGAGGTATTAATTACTATATAGTTAGTGATGTGATGAGTCAAGATGAGTTATTAGAAATTGCTAATTCGATTAGTGTTTTACCGACAATGAAATAAGCACGAAAGTGTTTATTTTTTTGTCTATAAGGAAAGTGCGTTTAAAAGTCAAAAAACTATTGACAAACTATTGTTCTACATGCTAATCTGATTACATCAGGGAGGTATCAATATGGAAGCATATAAAGCATATAAGTTTAGACTATATCCAACA
>DVMT01000048.1 GCA_018714855.1 Candidatus Aphodocola excrementigallinarum | reverse complement strand
ATTTTTCTTATTTTATTTATTTTATCTAAGAAATACTTAGTATCATATTTTCTGTTCATCTTTTTTAAGATCTCATCACTTCCAGCTTGAAGTGGGATATGTATATGATTAACAATTTTTTTAGAATTTTTTAAAACGTTTAAGAATTTGTCATTTAACTCGGTTATTTCAATTGATGATATCCTAATTCTATCTAAACCGTCTATTTTTTCTAACTCACCTAATAAATCACTAAAGTCATAGTCGTTTAAATCAGAGCCATAATGACCAGTGTGAATTCCAGTTAATACCACTTCTTTATATCCATTTGATACTAACTTTTTTACCTCATCTATTACTTTTTTAGGATCTTTACTTCTTACCTTTCCTCTAACATACGGAATTATACAGTAAGAGCAAAAGTTTTCACATCCATCTTCTATTTTAACCAAGGCCCTTGTTCTTGTTTTAAATGAATCTAATTCCATATCATCAAATGATGCATTACTAATATCTTTTATGTTAAGTATTTTCTTTTTGTTTTTTCTATACGCTTCTATTAAATCTACTATTTTACTTTTATCATTGTTACCTATTACAACGTCAACATAATCTAAAATAGCATTATCATTATCTCTTATTTGAGAAAAACATCCCATTACCGCAACTATTGCATGATCATTTTTCTTTCTTGCTTGCCTAATCATTTTTCTTGATTTTGCGTCACTGGTATTAGTAACCGTGCAAGTATTAATCAAGTATACATCAGCATCATCATTTGCAAAATCAGTTACTTCATAGCCTCTTTTTATAAACTCTTTTAACGCATACTCACTTTCATAAGTATTTACCTTGCATCCTAACGTGTATATTGCAACTTTCATTAAAATCACTTCCTAAAATAAAAAGCTTAAAATATTAAGCTTACTTGTTATTATTATCATTTATTGCTTCTTTTTTTACACCATATATCGGTGATATAACCTGTGATACTTTAAATGCTTTAACCTCTGCTTTTTTATCATCATGCATGGTATTTGCAGTAGTAACTTCAGCAGGTTCTAAATTATATTTTTCTAAATAGTTTACGTTGCCATTATCATCATCAATTATTTCTAACTCTTTTGCTTTTTCATACAACTCATCAATTGATATGATAGCGGTTTTTTCTTGATCTTCTTCAAAATTGGTTAAATCAATTGGTCTTTGATCATTTAAAGCATCATTTATCTTACTTGCAATTTCTTCTATATCATTTTTTTCTTCTTTTTTAGGTTGTTTTAAATTATTATTTTCAAAATTTAGAACTTCTGTTTTATCATTAACACCATCTGTATCAGCTTTTTCTTCAACACCATTTGATAAATCATTAGATTTATTATTCTTAATTGTTTCTTTTTTTAATTTTTTTAATATTCTTTTTGATTTTATTTCTTGAATTATATAAGTAATAAATAAAACCACACATAATAAAACAATAAGAAAAATAATAGTAGTAAAAACCATCTGCCCTTGCGTATTTAAATTATTATAAAAATTAGTAAAAGAATAAGACGCAGCCGCAAATAAGTTTTTCATACTACTCACCTCATAAATTCATACTTTATCATACTAAGCGCAACAACAGGCGCCGTTTCTGCTCTTAAAACGTTTTCTCCTAAAGATATAGACGTAAAGCCATTATTTAAAAGAAAATTTTCTTCTTCTTTATCAAATCCACCTTCAGGACCAATTACTAATAATATTTTAGCACACTTATTATTTTTTTCTAGTACTTTTTTAATATTTTTTGTATTTTTATTTAGCGAACATAAAAGTTTTAAATCATAGTCTAAACTAACTAGTTCATTTATGTTTTTAACATCCAAAATATTTGGAACATCTACTCTATTAGATTGTTCTGATGCTTCTTTTAGGATTTTCTTCCATCTTTTTAATTTTGATTCTTCTTTTTTCTTATCAAGTTTTACAACACATCTTTTGGTATTAATAGGAATTAAATTACTAACTCCAACTTCCGTTGTTTTTTGAAGCAAATAATTTAGTTTTTGTTCTTTTATTAAAGCGAAAGCAACATCGATTATTAAGCTATCATTTATTTTCTTTTCTTTTTCTATTACATCAAACTTAACAAAATTTGACACATTAGTTAATTTACAAATATTTACAGTATTGTTGTAAACAACTTTAATAGTATCACCCGTTTTCATACGCATGACGTTTTTTATATGATGATAATCGCCATCTTCTAATTCTAAATCATCGTTTTTAGCAAAATACTGTTGCATTACTTCTCCAACTTTTTAGAATAATTATCAAGTATTGAATTAACATCAGCATCTTTAAAAGCTTTATCCATGATAGAATTATTAATATTGGATTTAATATACCCATATGCTGCTAAATTTAATCCGTATCCTAAAACACGCTCAAATACATTATTTAAATCACCTCTAAAAAACCTTATGATTTCATCTTCAGCTTCCTTAGCATTACCTGAGCCGTGTGCTACGTTTTTATAAGCAATTTTTTTATCACCAAACGTTCCTCTTATGGTATTAGGTTCTGCTTCCCAAGGTTTTGTTGCACCCAAAACTTTTCTATAATTCCTAACGGCATCACCTTTAGGATCTAAAATAAGCATTTTTAAAACATAACCACTAAGTAAGTTTTCTTTCATTCCTTCATAAAAATCCTTACCAATGCAGTGTGAATAATTTTCTTCAATTACATTTTCATCTAAAGTATCAACCTTACTATAAGCAACATATAATCCAGCATCATATATTGATTCTAATATCTCTTTTATATGTGGCATACCATCTGGTTTTATCATGCCATATGTAAAATATACTTTTTCTTCTTTATTTTCATTTTCCATAAAAACCCTCCTAGTAGTAAATACTATAACAAAAACTTCTAATTTAGTAAACAAAAATAGTAAAATAATTGATTTTTTGATATAATATTTAAAGTAATGATAACTAAACGAAAGAAGGCTTTATATATGGATGATTTATTTGATATTGTAGAAGATGAAACATTATCGTTAGATGATTCTAATAATGATGATAAAAATAAAGAAGAAACTAAAGAAGAAAAAAATGATACTAAACCTAAAAAAAGTATGCTTGAAAAATATGGTGAAAACCTAACTACCAAAGTATACGTAACTAATCCTGCAATCGCAAGAGAAGATGAAATAGAAAAAACGATTCTTACTATTTTAACACCAGAAAAATCAGCCATTTTAGTTGGTAAAGCTGGTATTGGTAAAACCGCAATTGTAGAAGGAATAGCATATAAAATACAAAGAGATGATGTTCCAAATGCTATTAAGGGTTATGACATTATAAAAGTTAACACCTCTTCTTTACTAGGTAAATACGAAACTGAAGATGGAACAGAAGAATTAAGAATAAACATACTTTTAAAGGAAGTTGAAAAAGCTAAAAACGTAATACTTTTTATAGATGAAATACACACGCTTGTTATTGAATCAAGAAATAGCGGTATTGACTTTGTAAACGCTATGAAGCCTGCTTTATCAAGAGGAGATGTTAAAGTAATTGGTGCAACGACCCTTGATGAATATAACCAGTATTTAATAAGAGATAAAGCGTTTTTAAGACGTTTTGAAAAAATAGATGTTCAAGAGCCTGATGCTAAAACAACCGTTAAAATTCTTATGGGATCATATCCTAGAATAGAAAAACAAACTGGTGTTAAATTAGCATATTCGCAGTTTGTAATAGAAAAATTAATGACCTTTATAGTTGATATGACAAGTGAATATAAAAGAGTTTATGAACTTGGATCAAGATATCCGGATAATGCTTTAGCACTATTATCTAAGGCATTTAGTTATGCTAAGTTTGATAATAGTCCATTTGTTACCTTTAAACATTTTTATAAAGCGATCATGAACTGTCAAAGCGTATATTCAAACGTTGTTAAAGAAGAATCAGAAAAGTTTAAGAAAGAATTTAAAGAATTTTTAGAAAAAGAAAACGTTGATTTAAATGATTATTAAAAAGACCTTTGCTGGTCTTTTTTTATAAAACATATTTATACTTAAAAATATTTCATATACTTCTAGCATGGTTTCACCATGATAATCATTATATTTTTGCCAATCAATTACTTTTTTAAAATAATGTTCATTACCTCTTCTAAGTCCGAAAAATGGTGTTTTACTCCCTTAATTATCTGGTAATTTTCATGACCTTTCCCTAAAATCATTAAAATCTTGTTTCCGTTTAAAAGTGATATACCTTTTTCTATCGCTTTTTTTCTGTCTAATATTACTTCATATTTTCCAAAAGCACCTTTTAACATATCATTAACTATGCTTTTAGGATCTTCACCTCTTGGATTATCTAACGTAAAAATAACGTAATTAGAATACACGCAAGAAATTGATCCCATCTTTTCTCTTTTTTCTTTATCACGATCACCACCGCACCCTATTATCGTAATAACGCCATCTGAATTTATTTTACGAACCGTTTTTAAAACGTTTAAAACAGCATCAGGTGTGTGTGCGTAATCAATAAAAATAGCGTTGTTTTTGTACTTTATTTTTTGCATTCTACCAATTGGTGCTTTATAGTTATAAGATGCTTTTATAAACTTATCATTATTATAACCTAATTCTTTTAACGCAACATACGCCATTACGTAATTATAAATGTTAAAATCTCCTAATAAAGAAAGCTCTAGATTAATTTTTTTCTTACATTTTATGGTTACGTTTGTTTTTTCAAGTTCTATTTTATACTTTTTTATCTTAATATCTTTTCCAATTATAACGTTTCTATTACTTTTATTTATAAATTTCTTATAATGTTTATCTTTCTTATTTAAAATACATATTTTATTATTCTTTAGCATGTAAATTATTTTTCTTTTGCTATTTATATAATCCTTCATGTTTTTATGATAATCTTGATGTTCTTCTGTTACGTTGGTTATTATTACAGCATCAAATAAAAGTCCATGCACTCTATCTTGCCTTAAAGCATGGCTTGATACTTCCATAACAACTACTTTACACCCGGCATTATATGAATCTAATAAAAGGTTATATAAAACATCTATGCTTGGTGTTGTGTTATTTAAACTTTTTACTTTATCATTTAAATAAAAACCAATCGTTCCAATGTATGAGGTTTTAACACCTATACTATTTAGCATTTGATAAATTAAATAACAAGTTGTTGTTTTACCATTTGTTCCAGTTACTCCAATTAGTTTTAACTCATCTATTTTATCTTTATAAAATGATGCAATATAATCATATACATTATTTACTTTTTTGGTTGTTATTTCATACGTTTTATTAGTATCACAAATTATCTTTGATGCACCATTTTTTATTGCATCATAAACGTACCCTTCATTTTCTTTATTTACCAAGAAATAATCACCTTTAGTAACATACTTTGAATTCATCCATAAACGCATTTTTTAAATCACCTTCTATAGTTGTTTATGTGATTTTTAAAAATGCGTGCTAAAGAAAAAGACTATTTTTTTAAATAGCCTTATTTCATGTATTTCATTCCGCTTTTCCAAGCTGTCCCAACCTTTTCTCCTATTTTATAATAGCCATTTTGAAACTGATCAAAGACAAATGCATTTAACTTAGTAGGATCAACTTTACCTTTTTCGTCTAATACGTCCTCGTTTGCAAGTACGTTTAGTATTTCTCCTACCACTCTAAAGCCGTCTTCATCTTTTTGAATTTTATCTACCTTGCATTCTAAGGTAATAGGATACTCTTCAATTACCGGTGCATCAACAATATCACTTTTTCTTGCGTGCATGCCGCATCTTTCAAACTTATCAGTCATTTTATTAGCGCTTGCCGTTCCAAAAAAGTCAGACTCTTCTAAGTGAGGAGTGTCCGCTACACTTATTGTAAAAGCCATGCGCTCTTTGATATTTTGTGAGGTTTTATGTGATTCGGTTATGTTTAATGCTACTTTATTATTATCACAAATACCTCCCCAAGCCATGTTCATAACGTCAACCGTTCCATCAGATGAATAAGTTGCAATCATTAAAACAGGCATTGGAAATAAATATGGTTTAACACCTAAACTTACCTTTTTCAAAAACATCAGTCCTTTCTATTATGTTTACAATTTAATTATAACAAAGACTTTATTAAATATAAATTATATTATATAAATTCTGCTATTTCTTTCAAATCTTTTCTTTTGTTATGTAATGGATTACCTTTAAAATCATCTGCTTTATATCCAATTGGAATTAAGCAAACTGGTTCAATGTTATCTTCTAAGTTAAACTCTTTTTTTAACGCTTTTTTATCAAACATTTCAATCCATATATTATCTACACCAACGTTAGTTGCTTCTAGCATCATGTGGGTTGCAACAATTGATGCGTCCATTTCATAGCTTGAATAATTATCCTTTTGCCATGCGATACTTTTATTACTACACACAATCAAAACCGTTGGTGCGTTATACCTACAAGGACTTAGCTTATCTATTTTTTCTAATGCTTCATTTGAACTTGCAACGTATATTTTTTGTGACTGCATGTTTTTAGCAGTTGGTGCAAGCCTTCCGGCTTCTAGTATTTTATATATTTTTTCTTTTTCTACTTTCTTATCTTTAAATTTTCTAGTTGCGGTTCTATTTCTAATAACGCTTTCAAAGTTTTGGTTATCCATAGAAACTTCCGTATATTGTTCTACTTTCATATGAAGATTATATTTATCCCTTAATTTTGCTATCTCAATCATCATTGGTGATTTATGATGCAAATCTAATGCTTCTTTACTTTCCCAACGATCAATTAGTAAAACCGTTTCCGGATCATTTTCAGGAAAGAAATATTCATACTTTAAATTACCTTCTTCATTTCTAACCTCATTTACTATTCCACTAGAAATCATTTCTTTTGCAAACGCTTTTGCACTACCGTTTTTACCAGTATAATAAATGTTTATTGTTAAACTCATAATATCCTCCTTATTTAACTATATTATAAATTATTTTTTTAAGGATAGCATATAACTATTATCTATTATTTTATCTAAATCATCATTATATTTTTCTTTAACATATTTTATTACTTCTTTACAATATTCACAATTGATACTATTCTTCACTATATGATACGTTTAGATTTTCATCAACAATGACTTTAATTTTTTTAGTTATTGTTTTTGTTTCGCCATTTTGATTAGTTAACTCAAAGTTTATATCAACTTTTTTAGTACCACTTTTTATTGGTATTATATTAACTTCATACTCTAAGGTTTTAATCTCATTAGATTTATCAATGATAACTAATTTTGCTATTCCTGCATCAATACTTTCTAAAGAAGATATACTATCTTCGTTTTCATTATCTATTTTAATATTAAAATGCGGATATTTATGCTCAATTTTATAGTTAATATTACTATAATTCATATCTTCTAAAAGTCTATTAATATCATAATTATACTTAGAGTTATCTAAAAAATCTTTTACATTAAACTTATCCTCATCATTAACCATTACATAAAAATCATCATTATCATAGCAATCAAAATAATATTTATAAATTTCATTCTCATAAAACAAATTATTTTGACTACAATTATTATCGTATTTAAAAGTTATAGATGGATTATTTATCATATTAAAATCATCTAAGTTTTGATTATATAGTCTACTTCTATATAATATTAAAATAACAAACAAAATCAAAATAATCACAATAAACAAAATTATCTTTATATATGATTTAATACTTATTTTATTATGCTCTAACAAAAAGACGTTATGTATTAAAGCTTTTACTGATTTTATATTTAAAATTAAATATAAGATTACTGCTCCAAATAAGTTAAGTATTAAATCATCAACGTCAAACCTACCTGATGTTGTTATAAGTTGCAAAAATTCAATTCCTAATATTATAACTATCATCGTTATTATAAAATTTTTAAGTTTATTTTGTTTTTTAAACAGTATTGGTAAAAATAAAGCCATAGGCATAAAAGCAAATATATTACCTAATAAATTAAACATAATTTGTTTTGTTGAATACATACTATTAAATTTACTTATATATCCAGTTATCGTTTTAAACGGAATTATATTAACACTTTCGCTTATATAGTTTTTAAAGTTTTGGATATTCCATCCTGAAAATGAAATACCGTTTCTTCCCCACATAGGATCAAATAAGGTTAATGTAATAAGTAATAGTAAATATAATCCAAAAAATATCCATAAATTAATTTTCATATATTTATTATCATTTTTATATTTAGAAAGTAAAATTCCACCAAAATATAAAAACAAAGAGCTACCACATAATAAAATTAGCATTGTTATTTCTGAAATATTAATGTTTTTAATACAACTAATTATTATATAAAACAAAAAAACCAAAAGTGCAAATATATAAAATATTATAGATGATATTAAATTTATTTTCTTCTTCATTAGCTTCCTCCTATTAAGTATATTTATACCTTTATTATACAACAAAAAAACAGTTCTAAAATATAGAACTGACTGATAAATTGTACTTTTTATTTATCCATAAAACTCTTTATATAATTCATTACCTTTGTCAATTATTAATTTAAGTTCTTCTTTATTAATTTTTAGTTCCTCACTCACTTTAGTTATATCTGTTCTATCTTTATCACTTAACGAAGATGATGAACCTAAAACAATATCATCTGGTGAATAAATGGTGAAATTGTAGTCATTATAATCACTCCATCTTCCAGTCATGTAATTACCATTTTTGTAAACGACATCACAGTATATTACCATATTATGAAAATTCAAACTGAAATTTAACAATCCCGGCATTTTTTGGTTCGGAACTCCATAAGTAATTTCATCACTAAATTTTAAGGAATAATAGCCCTCATCGTTTTTTTGAAAATTATTTTCTTTTAAAGCCTTGTTAAAATTAGTTTCTAATCTATTTTTAGTAATATTATAGTTTATTGCATAACCAACAAAAATTAAGGCAATTACTACTATAATAACACTAATAGTAATTAATATTTTTTTATAAATAGAACTATTTTTTATTCTTTTATCAATACTTTTAATCATTTTATTATCACCTTTTAATAAAATGTCTAAAGAAATATTAAATTTATCACTTATTTTAACAAGTGTTTCTATGTCTGGATAACTTTTAGAATTTTCCCAACTAGATATAGTTTGTCTAGTTACATTAAAAATCTCTGCGAAATCATCTTGAGACATTTTATTTTCCTTTCTTATATTTGCTATTCTTTTACCCAGATTCATATTATTTTCCTCCTTTCACCAAAATCATATATTAAAGACCTTAAAAACTCTATCAAATGTTTTTTACATAACACAATTTTATAGCAAAGAAAATTTGCTTTTTATAAACTTTTTTTAAATAGTATCATAATGCGTAAAAAAAAGCTCAAAATAAACCAATTCAACTTATTATCTATAATTTATTTAACATAGTTTTTACCTTTTTTATAAATATTACAATTTTTATCTAAAACTTTATTTTTGCAATATTTAACCACATCATCATTATCTAATTTAATGTTTTTCTTAATTCTATCGGCGCCCATTTTAGTGGTATGAAGTTTATCTATGTTAGATAGCAATATTTCTTTATTCATAAATTAGCATATCCCTCAATTTATAATTTTTAGTTATCTTAGATAGTTGAGTTCTTTCAATAAATTTTCTAGTTTATCTTTTCTTTTCCAAAATTCATTTGCAAATAATACTAAATTTTCTCTTTTTATTATTATACAATAATATTCATTACTTATAACATCTTGTTCACATTTTTTGTATTTTATATTTGAAATTTCTTCATATTTCGACTCCGACACCTCATTATATTCCTCGCTCCATTGTTTAAAGTATTCTTCAGCCCCATTTTCATTTTCAAATTCATATATGGCGCATGCCAAATTTTCTAGATAATAAATAGTAACTTTATATTCTTTAATTCTAGTTGTATTATAAAATTCTATCCATTCTTCAACTAAAATTATGTATTCTTTTAAATATGTGATATCATTATTATACAAAGTTTCCTTTTTAAGGAGAGAGTGCCAACTCTCAATTGGTGAATCATCTATAGGATTACCTTTTCTGGCCATAGAAATAGTAATACCATTAGATTCACAAATTGCTTTGTATTCATAAGATGTATATTGGAATCCTTGATCACTATGCAAGATTAATCCATGTACATCTTTTCTTTTTGATATAGCCTCATTTAAAGTATCTATAACGAGTTTATTATCATTTCGTTTAGATATTTTATAAGCGACTACTTTTCTATCATATAAATCAATTATTGCTGATAAATATGCTCTTGAGCCTTTGAATATAAGGTAAGTTACATCTGTGTCCCAAACTTTATTTGGTGCGTCAGTGGTAAAATTCCTATTTAACAAATTTGGCTTAACATTATCTTCAATTCTTTCATTTTTATTTTTCTTTTTTGATTTTCTTATATATTCTGCCATTATATTATATTTTTTCATTATCCTTAAAACCTTCTTTCCATTCATTACAACCCCATATTTGATTTTTAGGCCTTCCACAATTCTACGATACCCATATGTGCCTTTAGAATCATCAAATATTTCTTTAATTATTAAATAATCATAATAATCAGGATCTTCCTTATTTCTATATTTATAATAAGTTTTAGGGCTTATTTCTAATACGGCGCACATGTTATATAACTTATAATTATCCCTATATAGATTAATAAAAGTTACTTTTTCTCTCGTTGTGCCTTGAGGAAGGCCTGGTATTTTTTTAGTATTTCATATCTTTCTTTATAGTCTTCTAAAGTTAAATTTTTTTCTTTTGGACGACCACGCTTTTGTCCTTGGTTTGGATATAATTCTGGTCTTTTCATTTTATGAGCCCATGTATCAATTGTTCCTTTAGATATATTGTATTGTTCAGATAATAATTTATGAGGAACTCCATTTTTAATTTTCTTCAAGATTTCTGTTTTTACATTATCTGAATGCTTTTTGAATTTTTGACCTTTTGTTGCCATAAGAAAACACCTCCTTTCGGAAGTGTATTCTATCACATTTTTTAGATTTGCTTTTTTATTTGTGTCTACTCTATAGGGTGCATTTCAGGTATAGGTAATTTTTTATTTTAAATATTCTTTGAAAAACTTATCTATTTTATCAAACGGAATAATATTTTTTCTATCATAAAGATCAGTGTGAACGGCACCTGGTATAATCATTAATTCTTTGTTATCCGCGTATTTGCTATTTTCTATCATGTTCTTATATGCATCACGTGAAAAATAACATGAGTGTGCTTTTTCTCCATGAATCATTAGTACCGCACTTCTTATTTCACTTGAATACTTTAATATAGGCTGGTTAATAAATGACATTGTTCCAGTAACGTTCCATCCTTCGTTTGAGTTTAAACTTCTTTTGTGATATCCTCTTTTAGTTTTGTAATAATCATGGTAATCTTTTACGAAAAATGGGGCATTGCTAGGTAGTGGATCTATTACTCCTCCCGCTCTTTTATAAGTTCCGTTTTTATAATCTATCGTTCTTTGGTTATTTAAATTCACTTTGTTATTATATCTTGCTTCTTCGTTATCATCGTTGTCAAAGTATCCGTTAGCATTTACCCTTGACATATCATACATCGTTGATGTAACCGTTGCTTTAATACGGGTATCTATTGCAGCGGTATTTAAAGCCATACCTCCCCAACCACAAATACCAATTATTCCTATTTTATTTTCATCAACCTCATCTAAGTTAGATAAATAATCAACTGCTGCCTCGAAATCCTCAGTGTTTATATCAGGTGATGCCATATATCTTGGCATTCCAGCGGATTCGCCGGTAAAGGAAGGATCAAACGCAATCGTAAGATATCCTCTTTCGGCCATTTCTTGTGCGTATAAACCGGATGCCTGCTCTTTTACCGCACCAAAAGGTCCAGATACCGCAATTGCAGGTAATTTACCAGTCTTATCTTTTGGCTCATAAAGATCTGCCGCAAGTGTTATTCCATATCTGTTATGAAAGGTTACCTTTCTATGATTTACCATATCACTTTTTGGGAAAGTTTTATCCCAACCATCTGTTAAAACTAATTTTTCATCTTTCATTTTATTCATCCCTTTCTATTTTAATTATAAATATAATGGAGCTAACTCTAGGTCAAGATGTTTTTTATAATAAAAGATAAACTATAATTGGTTTATCTTGTTATCATAACTGTAACACTATTATTACCTACCACATCTTCTAAATTATCTGAATTATCTATCGTACCAATTTTAGTGTATGAATAAGACGTAGTAAAAGACTCGTAAAAAATAACCAAGCAGTCATCACCATAAAGCATAACATCGCCCTTATTAATTTTACCAACTCTTTTTGAATTACTAGGTAAAGCATCATCAAAATAATAATATTTTTCATTACCGTTTAACTCATTCATCGTAATGGAAAGAGGCAGTCTGTTAACTAGTTCTCTTGACGTTTCATTATCTTCTAAAGTTACTGTAAAATCATTTCCATTTATATTTAAGTTTATTTTAGATGTAAAATCATTCATGTTATCATCCTTCCTTTCTAAAACTGATTCATTAGTTGTTTCATTAAACCTTTCTTTGTTATAAAAGAAAATAAAACAAGCTACTATCAACAAAATTATTAAAACCATTATAATTAATTTTTTCTTCATTTAGTTTACTCCTTTAAAAAATGATAGTATTACTAATAGAATACTATCACTTAGAGTCTACTTCAAGTCAAGCTTTTTTACTAACTTTGTAACATCTTTTTTATAATTATAAAACTCAGTATCTTTAGTTATGTTATAAACGTAATTTATTCTTCCTAGTAAATTTAAAAGATAAGTTTTTTCATCGCATTTATACGCAATGTTTTTTAAATGACTTTTAAGACTATATTTTTTTATGTAATACATCTCTTGCCTTATTTTTCTTTTGTAATTACGCCTTATATTAACTTTTTCATTAACTACTATTCCAGTTACTTGCTGTCTTGTTTTTTTGCTTACAACCTTTATCTTTTTCTTATTTAACCTAAAATTATATTCATATAATAATTTATTAACGTATTTAATTAAATCCTTAACATTAAAATTACCCGAAAAAGTTAAATCATCAGAGTATCTTGTATAACTAATCTTTCTTTTTTCACAATAAGAGCCAACCTTTTCATCAAAATTTCTTAAAACTATGTTTGATATAAAGCCACTTGTTGGAGCTCCTTGTGGTAATCTATTATTATACACGCACAAATTAGTAAAAAGCATTCCCATTTTTTTAGGATATAAAGTTTCGTTAAAACAAGAATCATAAACCATACTAAATGTGATGTTATCAAAAAAATCCTTTATGTCTAATTTAACGATTACGTCCTTTTTTACGTGAGGTTTTGCATTATCTAAAACAGATACTTTTTTTCTATAAGCATATGAATACCTTGATAACTTCTTTTCTTCTAAAACGTTTTTTAATATACGTTTTTGAATGCTTTTTAACTCTTTACTTGGTGCGTATAAAAATCTTAGGCCACCGGTTTTTTTATGAATTATAATTTCTTCATAATTAGCATCTATATTATTACTAATATTATAAAGCATCTTATTTATTTTCTTTATATCAGTAGTATTAACCAAATTAAAAGATGATAATAAGTCGTTATATTTATCCAAGCTTAAATATCTAAACATACTATCATCTCCTAAATATAAAGCAAGTACTATAATATATTGTAACTAGCGAAATGTATGTTTCATTTACGCTTTTAAGCGTAATATGATACATTGAGCGTTATCAATATAATGTATTTATTTAGTGTTTCTTACTTTAGCGACTCGCTAAAAAGATTTTTAAAAAAAATCAAAACGCTACTTGCTTACAAGAATATTATATAACAAAATATAAAAATTTACTATTTAAATTAATCTATTTAAACCAACCTCTTTGTATTCTTTTTTGTTTTATTATTATTAATAATACTTATAATATCACTATCTTCTATGGTTTTTGATGTTTTAAAAAATTCTTTTATATCAAAAGTTATTCTTTCTACATCATAATTATCAGAATCAAATCCTAACTTTTTCATTTTATCTATTATTACGTGTTTACCAGAATGCACACCAATTACCATGTTATCAACGTATATACCATACCTTTTAGGATCCATTATCTCATAAGTTTTTTTATTTTTTAAAACACCTGCCTGATAAATTCCAGCCTCATGCTTAAAAGCGTTAGCGCCAACTATTGGCTTATTGTGTTGTACGTATGATCCGGTTATAGAAGAAACAAGCAAACTTGCTTCATAAATCATTTTAGTGTTAATGTTTGTTTTAGCATTATAATATTTTTTTTTAGTATCTAGGTTTGCAACTACTTCTTCCAAAGCAGTGTTACCAGCTCTCTCACCAATTCCGTTTATCGTACATTCAACTTGTGTTACTCCTGCTAAAATAGCACTCATAGAATTTGCCGTTGCAAGTCCCAAATCATTATGACAATGAACTGATATGTTGACCTTATTCAAATTACTATTTTCCTTTAAGTAACTTATAAATGCTCTAAATTCATCCGGTGATGTATATCCTACCGTGTCCGGTATATTAATCGTTGTTGCACCAGCTTTAATCGCTTCATCAATTACTTTACAAGCATATACCCTATCAGTTCTTGTTGCGTCTTCCAAAGAAAACTCTATGTCATAGCACTTTTCTTTAGCATAACTAACCCATTCTTTAACCATTTTTAATACTTCATCTTTCGTTTTTCCTAACTTATCATAAACGTGTGTATCGCTTGTTCCTATAAAAACATGTATTCTTGGCTTTTTAGCATCTTTTATAGCTTCCCATGCCATATCTATATCACGTTTATTAAGTCTTGCAAGTGATGCAACAGATGCATTATTAACTATCTTACTTATTTCTTTGATCGCTTCAAAATCACTTTTACTTGATGCTGCAAAGCCTGCTTCCATTACGTCCACGTTTAACTCATCAAGCTTTTTTGCCACCATAATCTTTTCTTTAACACTCATAGAGCACCCCGGTGATTGTTCTCCATCTCTTAACGTTGTATCAAATATTTTTATTGTTCTCATTTTTAATTTCTCCCTTCATGTAAAAAAGACCTATTACTATTTATTCTTTAATATAGTAATAGGTCTTTAAAATAAAATATTTTTAACACTGCAAAATAAACCTATTACCATAGAGTCGTAATAATAGGCCTAGAAGGTTAATGTTATTATTTACTATAAAATTATAAAACATAACAATCACATCCTTTATTTAAAAAAGCACGGCAAATCACCTTAAAAGTGACTCCGTGCTTTAGTACGTGTAGGTATTAACCCTTTGAGGCTAGGATATAAATCCATACTCAAACTCACTTGATACAAAAGTTGTTAACATTTATTTTATTATATGTCAAGCTTTTATTTTTTTATTCCATTACTAGGGTAATATCTCGTTACGTTTTCTACGTAATCTGGATCTCCTGGAAATGAAGAAGTTCTATAATCTAACCATCCTGTATCATCAGGATTACTTATTATTGCATCATATGTTTTACCAGATGCCGTTGCATAAGTTACTATTATTTTTTTAACACTACCAGTTCCCATGTTATAACTTTGAATTGCTGCTATTACATTATCATCCATCTCTTTTAAATAACTTTGAAAAATCATGCAGCCTATCTTTATATTAAAATTAACATCTTTTAATTTTTCTAATGATATTTCTACTGTTTCTTCCTTTCCGGTATCATAGTTATATGCAGTAACAGAATGCCCATCCCATACTCCAACTTGAATTTGCATAAGTCCGATTGCACCACCGGAATCAACAACATCAGAATGCTTTCCTCTTTCTTGAGTTGCAATAGCAGTTATTAAATTAGAATCTAAGCCATATGTATTTGCATATCTATCAATAATATTACCATAATGTTCTTTTACATATTCTAACTTCTCAGAATCAGACATAGATCCTATATCTAACTCATCTTCTAAAACCTCAGATATATTTTCATCGTTTGTATTATCAGTTTTTTCTTGTTCTTTTCCTTCGTTAGGTACTGGTTTTTCATCTTTATGATTAGTTTCTTTAGCAACGTTTTCGTTGATAGTTTCTATATTATCTTCGTTTACTTCTACTATTTCATTTACATCTTCCAGTGACAATGCACTATCGTCTGAATAAGTACTTTCTGGTAACGAATAAGTTTGATCATTTAAAGTAGTATCATTGGCAGCCTTAACCGATACTATTCCTATGGTGGAAATTAGTAACGCAAGTCCTATTGCACCAACCTTTTGCCATCTCGTTTTATGTAATTTATAATTTTTATCTTCTAGATATTTAAAAATAAAATCAAATCTTTTATCTTTTTTTAATTTACTTTTATCAGACAATATTATTTTTGTATCAGTTAAATCAAAATTAATATCATCATCAGAATAAAAAACGTTTTCAATCTTACTTTTATGTTTCTTTATAATATTAAGTATATCTAATACCTCATTATCATAAAATACTTTATATTTATTTCTATAAGAATCAAACATAATTGCACTTAGAGTATTTCCACTTTTATAAATATTTATCTCACTCATATAAATCACCTACTATAATAATAACATTTATAGCATTACTACAGATAAACAAATAAAAATATATACATTTACTTTACAATATATTCAAAACTCGGTATATTCATCAAAATAAAAGGCTAGCGTAAAATAAATTACTGCTAGCCAACTTTTTTAATTTCCTGTTATGGCCGGAATCGCCGCTTTTTACGCTATCAAACAAGATAGCATTAGTATTATATGCATTTAATTATGCAACATAACATTTAATGCAATTACATATTACTAAATAATAAAATGTATGCCAACATATTTTGATGAATTTATATAAACAGAATTTTCTAACATAAATAAGCTATTTTACCTGGTCTTCTATTTCTTTTAACTTCTTTTCTTTATCAATTCTTGCAAATAATACTTCTGGTTTCATGTCTTTATATATATTATTTGGATTAAATGTTTCTTTTTCATCTTTAATATTTAATTGTTTAAATATTTCATCAGATGTTTTAGTTAAAAATGGTCTTAAATGATAAGCACATACCCTAATTGATTCAAGCAAGTTATATAAAACGGTTTCTAACCTATCTTTCTTATCACTTTCTTTAGCTAAACTCCAAGGAGTTGTTTCATCGATGTACTTATTTGATCTTCTTAATACTTCAAATATTTCTTCTATTGCAGAGCCTATTTCTAATTTATCCATTTTATCTTCTAATCTTTTGTCTAGATTATTTACCATTAAAATAAGTTCGTCATCAACACTTTCATTTACGTTTTTATTTGTAACTACACCATCAAAATACTTATTAGCCATTGATATTGTTCTGTTAACTAAGTTACCCAAAGTGTTAGCTAAATCAGTGTTAGTTCTTTCAATTAAAAGTTCATAGGTTAAGTTACCATCATTTGCGTATGGTATTTCGTGTAAAACATAGTATCTTACCGCATCAACACCAAATAAATCTACTAAGTCATCAGCATATATTGCGTTTCCTCTTGATTTACCTATTTTATCGTTGTTAGTTAAAAGCCATGGGTGACCAAATACCTTTTTAGGAAGTTCTAATCCTAAGCTCCATAAGAAGCATGGCCAGTATATGGTATGAAATCTTACTATGTCTTTTCCTATTACATGAAGATCTGCCGGCCACCACTTTTTAAAATCATCACTTAATCCTTCTGGATCATAACCAATGTTGGTTATGTAGTTTGTTAATGCGTCTAACCATACGTATACAACGTGTTTAGGATCAATGTCTACTGTAACTCCCCAATCAAAAGAAGTTCTAGATACACATAAATCTTGTAATCCTGGTTTTATAAAGTTGTTTAACATCTCGTTTTTTCTAGATTCTGGCTGAATAAACTCAGGATGATTTTCTATGTAATCAACTAATTTATCTTGATACTTTGATAATCTAAAAAAGTAAGCTTCTTCTTTTTTTTCTTCTACTTCTCTGCCACAATCAGGACACTTACCATCTACAAGTTGCGACTCAGTCCAAAAAGACTCGCAAGGAGTGCAGTATAAACCTTTATACTCTCCCTTATAAATATCACCATTATCATACATCTTATCAAATATCTTTTGAACTATCTTTTCATGATGAGGATCAGTTGTTCTAACAAACTTATCATAAGACGTATTCATAACATCCCATATTCTTTTAATCTCAGTTGCAACGTTATCCACAAACTCTTTTGGTGTAATACCTTTTTCTTTGGCTTTTAACTCTATTTTCTCACCATGTTCATCAGTTCCTGTTTGAAAATATACGTCATATCCTTTCTGCCTTTTATACCTTGCAATGGCATCTGCTAATACTATCTCATAGGTATTTCCAATGTGAGGTTTGCCAGATGTATAAGCAATTGCGGTTGTAATATAATATTTTTTCTTATCCATTTTATTCACTCTCCTTATAAATTTCATTATTTCTATAATTTTTAATTATCACTTTTGATGGCTCACATAAGTTTTCTGGTAAGTTATCTAAATCATAAAACTTATAATCAACATGTTCTAAAGAATCGCCTAAATCTATCACACCTTTAAAATCATAAGATATTAAGCCAATCGTTAGAAAGTGAGCATACTTATTAATATCATCATTAACAGATATAACACTTAAATTACTTACGTCTAAGTTAACTTCTTCTTTCACTTTTCTTTTGGCAGCTTCAATAATGGTTTCACCATACCTTACTTTACCTGCAGGAAGGGTCCAAGTGCCTTCCAAGTGCATATCACTATCAGCAAGTGTGGGGTTACTATTTCTTAAAATAAGTAATACTTTACCATCCTTATTTACAAGCATAACGCTAAGCCCAACTCCAGGAACTTTATTTTTGTCCATAGCTATCACCTCTTTTTATTAAAAAAGCCATCTCATCCATAAGGACGAAACAGCTCGCGGTACCACCTTAATTCATACATAATTTATGTATACACTTAAAATCTTTAACGCAGATATACGTTTTAACCTATTAGATTAAAAAGCTCCAAAAGCCATCTATATGATATACTCTCCATGCATGCTTACACCATCCATGCTCTCTTTTAATGGTTTTTTATCATACTTTCTTTTTTCATCGCTTTTTAAAACAAATAAATTATATCATATTATTTATTATGTAGCAATAAAATTTTCTAATTTATTAAACATGAATATTCATGATATAACCTCATATCCCTATATAATTTTTTCATTTTTTCTCTATTAGAATACATTCTTTGATTTAATTTTCTAATTCCTTCTTTACGGTCACACTCATCAATTGTTTCTTTTATGAGATTTTTAAGTTTTTCCCTCTCGTCTTTTTCTTTCATAATTCTCCTTTTATTTATCCTTCTGTTTTAAATTAGTAATTTCATTTTCTGATAAACCTGTTATATCACTCATTATTTTTTCTATAGCATAAGAAACACCGGCATCATCACATGATTTAGTTATAAAATCAGCCTTACTCTTTAAATCAGGCATCGCGTTTTCTACCGCTACGTTTAGCCCTTTATCAAAAAACATCGATAAATCATTTAAATCATCACCAATTCTTACACTATCTTCTAAATCAATGTTTAAATACATAAGTAGGTCTAGCACCGCTTTGCCTTTATTTACGTTTTCATTCGTTATATCTATCCATATATTACCATTTGCTACATAAGAATCATCATATAAAGATCTACATCTATTTATAATTTTGATACCTTTTATTTTGTGTACTTCTTCAATTACTTTTTTTATTACCTCTTTATCTTTATTAGATACGGTTATTTGACAAATTATATTATTATCATAAAAATCTTTTGTAATATCTTTAATTAACGTTTCATTTTCATATAACAATTTATTTACATACGTATTATTATTTGTTCCTATTATAAATCTTGATGCGTATTTATTAGCAATAACAAACACCTTTTTGACCAACTCAAACGGAATTTTTTCCATAGAAATTATTTTATTATTTTCATAATCACAAGTAACAGCACCGTTATTGCATATTACATACTTACTTGCACCAATTTTTATAGAAACATCTTTAGTATATAAAATAGTTCTTCCACTTACTAATACAAATAAATTCCCTTTACTTACGTATTTTTTTATATACTTGGTATTTTTATCTGATATAACCCCTTCCTTTGCAAGCGTTCTATCAATATCTGAAAATATTATTTTTTTCATAACTACTCCTTTTAAATAAACCAATTACTCTTCTTTTTAATAAGCATAGAAAGTAAATTACTTAATAGTTTAAATAACCTAGTTGAAATATACATTAAAGGAAGAAGAATTAAAAGCGCATTAGGGCTTAGCCAAACAAGCGAGAATACACTTCTTCCAATAGGCGTTAAAATCATCAAAAGAAGAACGATTGTTATTAAAGTTAAAAGAGATTTTCTAAGTAAGTTAAGTGGCTTACTTATTCTATATATAAGTAAAATAGCAGTATAAGCAGTTATTATAACAGCACAAGTTGAAGTCTCTTCATTAGGCAAATTAATTAAACTTGCAACAAACACTAAAAGTAAAATATTAACAACCGTTGTTATACCACTTGGTATTGCTTTACTAATAACGTTTATGAAAAACTTACCCTTAACTCTTGAATGATTAGGTTCTAATGCTAAAATAAATGCTGGTATTCCAATTGTTAAACTATTAATTAAAGTCATTTGTATTGGTATAAAAGGATAAGTATAATTAATAAATAAGAACAATACCGCAAGAAGTGATGCATATATCGTTTTAGATAAGAATAGTGTTGCTGATCTTTCTACGTTATTAATCGTTCTTCTTCCTTCTTTTACAACCTCTGGCATCGCGTCAAAATTAGAATCTAAAAGCACTAATTCAGAGACGTTTCTTGCAGCATCAGCACCATCATTTATTGCAATACCACAATCAGATTCTTTTAGTGCTAAAACATCATTTACCCCGTCTCCCGTCATCGCAACAACGTGCCCATTATTTTTAAGTGCTTTAATAAGCATTCTTTTTTGATCTGGTTTAACACGAGCAAAAACGTTGTTTTCTTCAACTACGCTATTTATATCAGTATCATTTGTTATTTCTCTTGCATCATAACATCCAGTAACTTCTATTCCAACTTCTTTTGCAATTGATCTTACAGTTGATACGCTATCTCCTGATATTACTTTTATGTTAACGTCATTACCTATAAAATAAGATATCGTGTTTATAGCATCTGGTCTTATTTTATCATGAATCAAAATAAGTGCTAATACCTCTTTAAACTTAGGCAATTTATTATCTTTAATAACATCAGTTTTAACAAGTACTAAAACCCTATAGCAACTTGATAATTCATCTATTTTACGCTCGTATTTTTTCAAGTCTTCTTCTAATACAAATTCAGGCGCTCCCATGATAAAAGAACAGTCTTTTAAAATTACCCCTGAGTACTTCCTTTCTGATGAAAAATTAATGTTTTTTACCGCTTTTACACTTGAGTTATTACCATACTTTTCATTTATTGCATTAAAGGTTGGGTTTTTATCATTTAAGTTGGTAGAAATAATTTCCATAGCGTTATCTATATCACTCATTTTATGATTATTAAGCGGAATAACATCTACCACTTCCATTTTACCTTCTGTTATTGTTCCTGTTTTATCCAAACACAAAGTATCAACCCGAGCAAGAGTCTCAAGCGAATATAAATCCTGAACTAAAACGTTATGTTTTGATAATCTTAAAACACTTATTGCTAAAACCGTTGAAACAAGAAGTATTAAGCCTTCTGGTATCATTGCAATAAGGGCCGCAACGACGCTTGTTACCGCATTAGTAGTAGTATTCCCATCTATGGAAAACTGCCTTAGTAAAAGTAAAATACCAATTGGAACAAGTGCAATTGATACGTATTTTACAATTTTATTTAAAGAACGCATTATCTCGGAGTTAACTTCTTTTTTCATTTCCTTAGCATCATGAGAAATAATAGATGTATAATTATCAAGTCCTACGTGAATTACTCTTGCTTTTGCGTTTCCACTTACGATGAAACTTCCGGATAAAAGCGTATCTCCTTCTTTTTTAAATATGGTTTTAGACTCTCCAGTTATAAAAGATTCATTAACCTCACAATACCCTTCTACTATTTTTGAATCCGCAACTACTTGGTTTCCTAATTCATATATTATTAAATCATCTAATACGATATCATTAATATGTATTTCATTTAAAGCACCATCACGAATTACCTTTGCTTTAGAAGATGATATAACAGATAGTTTATCTACTATTTTTTTTGCCCTTATTTCTTGAACGGTACTAATTAAGGTATTACAAATAACAACCCCTAAAAACAAAAGGTTTTTATATGAACCAACAATAACTATTGCAATACCTAAAACAATGTTTATAAAATTAAATAAAGTACATGTATTTTCAATTAAAATTTGCTTGATACTTTTACTTGGAGTTGTTGTATCATAGTTTACTTTTCCAGCATTAATTCTTTGTTTTACTTCATCTTTAGTTAAACCAGTTTTCCTATCCAACATCATCACTTGCTTTCTATAGTATATATTTATTATACCATTTTTTACCAAAATTAAATATTAAAAATAATAATATATAAGTTAACCACATTATTTTCTTATTTTATTAAAATATTAAATAAAGGATAATGCTTTTTAACATTATCCTTCATTTACGTACTTTTCATACAAATCAAAATCACTTGTTTTTAAATTAGTTTTATTTAAATCCTCAAACAATTTCTTTTGTTTTCTATCTAACTTAGTTGGAGTAATAACCTTAAATACAACGTATAAATCACCTGTTTTACGTCTTGCAGGACTCTTTAGACCTTTTCCTTTTATGCGCTGTTTATCTCCAGTTTGTGTGCCAGAAGGAACCGATAAGATAATGTTTCCATCAAGCGTTGGTACTTCCTTTTTACATCCTAATGCTGCTTCTGCAAAGGTAATTGGTAAAGTAACGTATAAATCTTCGCTGTTTCTGGTAAATAATGGATGATCTTTTACTTTTATTTCAATATATACATCTCCATTTGGTCCACCGTTTTCTCCTGCAGGACCTTTACCCGCTACCCTTAAATGGTCTCCAGTATCAACACCTGCTGGTACGTTAACAACGATTTTTTTCTTAACACGTTTTTTACCTGTTCCTTTACATGATGAACATTTATTAGTATAAGTCTCACCCGTGCCACCGCATGTTGGACATACTCTTTGAGATACAAAAGCACCTAATATACTTCTTTGCTCTTGTCTTACGTAACCCGTACCATTACATGTAGAACATGTTTTAGCACCTGTACCTCCGTGTCCACCGCAAACATCACACGTATCATCGATATTTAACTCAACCGTTGTTGAAGTACCTTTTGCAGCTTCCTCAAATGACATTTCAAATAAAACGTTTATGTCTGGACCCTTTGTTTTTGTCCTTCTAGAAGAAGTTCTACCACCACCTCCAGAAAAAAATGACGAACCAGAAAATCCAAATCCTTGACCAAATATATCTCTTAATATATCTGACGGATCAAAATCCTCAAATCCAGAGAAGCCACCGGCTCCTCCAAAGCCTCCATTTTGATCAAAGGCAGCATGACCAAACTGATCATACCTACTTCTTTTATCTTTATCTGATAATACTGCGTAAGCTTCTTGAGCTTCTTTAAATTTCTCAGCAGCATCAGGTTCTTTAGATACGTCTGGATGGTATTTTTTAGCTAATTTTCTAAAAGCACTTTTAATTTCAGCTTCACTTGCGTCTTTTGAAACGCCAAGCACCTCATAATAATCTTTTTTATTCATGCTTTATACCTCCTAACTATTATATATTACCATAAATTTATCTAAAAGTTCATCAAAATAATGTATTGCCTGTTCTATAACCTTAATATCATTAAGATCAAAATCTATGGTTTTTAACTCATCAAGCGGCATCATTCGCCCACCTAGTTTAAGAAAATTTAAATATTTATTTAAAAACTCTTTATCACCTTTTAATATTCTATTAGAAGCGTAACACGCCCCGCATGCTCCAATAGAATATTTATAATAATAAAACGGTGTGTAAAAATGCGGTATCCTGCACCAATTATATTTTAAATAAGAAGAATCATTAATCAAAGCTCCATTATGTTTTTTAATTAACTTACCATAAATATCATTAAAGTCCTCTTCACTTAAATCATCACCATTAAAAGCTTTTTCATGAACGATTTTTTCAAATACTGAACCTAGTGATAAAGTACCAAAAAAGTTGTCTGCAAAAACCTCTATAATATTACTTAAAGCATATAATTTAAGATCTTTATCATCAGTATTATTAATAACGTAATTAGATAAAAGCATTTCGTTAGTAAGTGATGCTATTTCCGCAACTAAAAGTGTATATTCTGATAAATGTGGTGGGTTATTTTTCAAAGAATAATAAGAATGCATCGCGTGACCAAGCTCATGAGCAATAGATGATACGGAGTTGAAATCATCATTATAATTTCCAAACACTATAATATCTTTATATGAATTATTTTGATAATAACCAACTCTTTTACCCTTGTTAGGATAAAAATCTATGTTTCTGTTATCAAAAAAGCTTCTTAACTGATTAATGTATTCATCACCATAAACACTAAGTGCTTTACAAATCAATTCTTTTGCATCGTCTGGTTTATAGACTTTATTATAATCTTTAACTAATGGTGCTGATAAATCATAAGGTTCTAGAGTATCTAACTTTAAAATATCTTTTCTAATCTCAAAGTATTTATGTAAAACACTTAAATTATCATCAGATACCTTAAGTAAGTTATCATAAATTTGTTTAGTTACCCCATCATCAAATAAATACATATCCATCGTAGAATCATATTTTCTAGCCTTAGCAATCATGGCACATGCTTTAATATATGCCTCATAATCAGTTGATATTAAATTAGAAAACTTCATGTATGCTTTTCCTCTTGCTTCAAAAGCTGCTTTTCTTACTTTTCGATTATCAGATTTTATATATTTAGGGTAGTTTCCATTAGTTAGTTTAACTTCATTACCATCTTCATCTTTTATATATCCAAAATCAACTAGCGTATTATTTATGATGCTAAAATTGTTTTTAAATTTCTGTGATAAATCAGATAAATTAGACACCAACTTTTCTTCATGTTCACTTAAAACATATGGTTGAAAGCGATATATTTCTTCTAAATCAAATGCGTATTCTTTTAAATTAGCATTTTCTTTTATATATTTTTTTATTACTTCATAGTCTGTTTTTAATAACTCTGAAGTAGTAAAACTTAATTTTTCGTCAGTCAAAGAATATAAATTAAGTACTTTTAAATATGTTTTTTGATTATCTTTGTTAGATAAATCTTCATCATTTAAAGCACTTGCATAAACGTATAAATTAGTCATAACAACGTTTAATTCATCATCTTTTTTCAAATATTTATAAAGAGTATTTGAATCATTTAAAAGCTTGCCCCTAAACCTACTTATTTCATTAATTAACTCTAATGCTTTATCATAATCATCGTTAAATTCTTTAGCATCTTTATACATCTTAGTTAAATCCCATTTATATTTATCATCTATCTCGCTTCTTAGTTTTTCTTCTTTAACCATGTAATCTCCTTTTACAAACATAAAGTTCTAGATTAACTAGAACTTTAATGCCGTTTATTTTTTCTCTTCAAATTCTGCATCTACTACTTCTTCATCATCTTTTTTATTATCACTTGATGATTGATTATTAGCTTCCTCTTGTGCTTTTTTATTAGCTTCTTCGTATACTTTAGCTCCTAGTTGCATTGCTTTTTCTTTTAACTTTTCTGTTGCAGCTTTAATAGCATCTAAATCATCTTTTGCAAGTTCATCTTGTAAGTCTTTAACAAGTTTTTCTGCTTCTTCCTTTTCTTTTTTATCTACTTTATCTCCTAAGTCTTTAATAGCTTTTTCTGTTGTAAAGATCATCTGATCAGCTTCGTTTTTAGCGTCTGCTAGAGATTTTTTCTTCTCGTCTTCAGCTTTGTTTTCTTCAGCTTCCTTACGCATCTTTTCGATTTCTTCATCAGTTAGATTTGTTGACGCAGTAATCGTAATAGCTTGTTCTTTACCAGTACCTAAGTCTTTTGCCTTAACGTTTACGATACCATTTGCATCAATGTCAAAAGTAACTTCGATTTGAGGTACTCCTCTTGGTGCTGGAGGTATGTTAGTTAATTGGAATCTTCCTAAAGTCTTATTATCAGATGCCATTGGTCTTTCACCTTGAAGTACGTGGATGTCAACGGCTGGTTGGTTATCTGCAGCGGTTGAAAATACTTGTGATTTAGAAGTTGGTATCGTTGTGTTTCTTTCAATTAAAGTAGTCATAACGTTACCCATTGTCTCTATTCCTAGTGAAAGTGGTGTTACATCAAGAAGTACGATGTCATTAACATCACCTGATAATACTCCACCTTGAATAGCAGCTCCCATTGCAACAACCTCGTCTGGGTTAACTCCTTTAGAAGGTTCTTTGCCAAGTTCTTTCTTGATTAGCTCTTGCACTTTTGGAATACGAGTTGATCCACCAACTAATAATACCTTATCAATGTCACTAGCTTTTAGGTTAGCATCTTTAAGAGCTTTTCTAACTGGTTCTAGAGTAGATTCTGTTAAATCATCTGTTAATTGTTCGAATTTAGCCCTTGTTAAAGTTGTTTCAAAGTTAATAACACCATCTTTACCTTGTGCTAAGAATGGTAATGAAATTTGAGTTGTTGTCATACCAGATAAATCTTTCTTAGCTTTTTCTGCAGCATCTTGTAATCTTTGCATAGCCATCTTATCATCTTTCAAATTAACACCATGCTCTTTTTTAATTTCATCAACTAAGAAATCAACTATTCTAGCATCATAATCATCGCCACCTAAGTGGTTGTTACCGCTTGTTGATTTAACCTCAAATACACCATCACCTAACTCAAGGATAGATACGTCAAACGTTCCACCACCTAAGTCATAAACTAAAATAGTTTGTGATTGTTCTTGCTTATCAAGACCATATGCAAGTGATGCAGCGGTAGGTTCGTTTATGATACGTTCAACCTCTAAGCCAGCAATCTTACCAGCGTTTTTGGTAGCTTGTCTTTGAGCATCATTAAAGTATGCTGGAACAGTAATAACTGCTTTGGTAACCTTTTCTCCTAAATAACTTTCTGCCGTTTCTTTTAAGTTACTTAAAATCATTGCAGAAACCTCTTCTGGAGTATATTCCTTTCCATTTGCTTTTACTTTCTTATCAGTACCCATTAATCTTTTAATAGATCTTATGGTATCTGGATTAATAACCATTTGTCTTTTAGCAGCACCACCGACAATTGTTTTACCATCTTTAAATGCAACAACTGATGGTGTTGTTCTTTCTCCTTCTGGATTAGCTATTACCTTAGCTTCTCCACCTTCTAGTACAGCAACACATGAGTTTGTTGTACCTAAGTCTATACCTATTATTTTACTCATATAAAATCATCCTTTCCTTTCTTTTCTTTTATTTATTTACTTCAACCATCGCTGGTCTTATTACTTTATCTTTTAAAGTATATCCTTTTTGGTATACTTGTAAAACTACGTCTTTTTCTTTTTCATCGTCAGTCTTTGTTGTAACAGCCTGATGATACATTGGATCAAACGGTTTATCAAGTGCTTCAATTTCTTTTACACCGTATTTTTCAAGCACTCCTTTAAGTGAGTTATAAACCATTACGATACCATCTTTAAACTTTGCTAAATCACCATTTTCACTTGCATTAACGTTCATTGCCCTTTCAAAGTTATCTAGAATTGGTAATATATCAAGAATTAAATCTTCATTAGCAAACTTAAGTAATCTTTCTACTTCTTCATCTTTTCTTTTTCTATAGTTTACTAAGTCTGCCTGAGCCCTTAAAAATTTTTGCTCTTGCTCATTTATTTTTTTGTTTAATTCCATTACTTCTTCTTTTGTTATTTCTATTTTTTCTTCTTCATTATCACTTTCAGTTTCTTGTTCATCTACTTTTTTTTCTTCGTTTTGTTCTTCTTTTACTTCCTTATTTTTTTTCAAATTCTCATCTTCTTTCATATTACCATTACCTTTCTATATGCTTTTTAATATAATCTAGAAGCGATACAACTTTTTCATAATCCATTCTTTTTGGCCCCATAATTGCAACGGTTCCTTCTAGATCTCCTATTTTATACTTTGTTTTAATAATTGACATATCATCATCAAAGTTATTTTCATGACCAATATATACGTTTATGTCATTATCATCAGCTTCTATTTTCCTTACCATATTAGCATCATCAAACTTATTTAATATTTCTTTTACCTTTTTAACATTATCAAATTCCTGATAATCTAACAATTTTGTTTTACCTGACATATACATATGGTTTTTAAAGGAAAACTCATTAAACGCATTATAAAATGCTTGATATAAAGCTTCATGTGATTTAACGTAATTTCCAATTATTGGTTTAATTTCAAACTCTAGTTTGCTTGATACCTCATCAAGTGGTGTTCCAACAAGAAGTTTGTTAATTAACTCAACTACTTTTTTAACATCACTAGGTGATACGCCTTCGCCTACGTTTAACTCTTTGTGTTCAACGTGACCTTTATCCGTTATTACGATAGCAATAATATTTTGCTTATCCATCGGAACAACTTCTACTTTTTTAAGTTTGTTTTCAGAGCTTGTTGAACCTAAAACAACAGAAGTTAAATTTGTTATGTCAGATATTATTTCCATGCTTTTTGTTATAACATCTGATAAAACGAGCTGCTTATTGTTAAAGATTCTTTGAAGTCTTAAAACGTCTTCACCAGTCATCTTTTTAGGTTCCATTAGGTTATCAACATAATATCTATAACCATCTTCACTAGGTACCCTACCAGATGAGGTGTGCGTCTTTTCCAAATATCCTTTTTCTTCAAGATAAGCCATTTCGTTTCTTATCGTTGCAGACGAACACTTAAGTTTGTCACATAAACCTTGTGATCCTACCGGATTGGCCGTTTTAATATATTCTTCTACAATCATCTTAAGAAGTTTATTTTGTCTTTCACTAAGCAAATCGATCACCTTCTTTTCTTGTAGTCTGTTACCATTATAATATGCAATTTTAGCAATGTCAATACCTGAGTGCTAATTTTTCTTTAAAAAAATAAAAAGTTTATTTTAAAACTTTTTATATGAGTTATTTTATAAAACTAAATACCTTATCAATACCAATTATGTATATTACAAGTGCCGCAATATCTAATATAAGAAGTACGAAAAGCAAAATAAGAAGCGGTACCTTTTTACTTTTAGGCATTTTAGTAATTTCTTCTTGGTTGTTATTTTCATTTTCTATTTTTACACTTTCTTCCTCACTTTTTTCTTCTTCTTTAACTTCTGTTTTTTGATCATTTGCCTGCGTATCTTCTTTTAAATCTTCTTTTTCATTAGTTTCTACATCATTTAAAATAAAATCACTATCTGCCGCAGAATTATTTTTAACCTCAGGACCATTATTTGAAGATACAGTTGTACTTACATTGGAATCTAAAATATCATCTATAACATCATCTACTTTAGTATCTTGTTTAATTTCTTCTTGATCAGTTGTTAACTCTTCTATATTTTCATCTTTATTATTAGTATCCATAGCAAACCTCCATATTATATGTTAATTATACATTATAATTGCATTTTATTCAAGATTAAAGCTATCAAGCATTCTTATTATTATTTCGTTTGATATAAAAAGCTTATCTTTAGGAATAAATAAATTATTATTATCTTCTTTTAAT
>DVMT01000047.1 GCA_018714855.1 Candidatus Aphodocola excrementigallinarum | reverse complement strand
ATCAACATTATTTACATCAATACCATTTATAACTTGAGTTATCATTTTAACATCAACGTCACTTTTGTTTACAACATCATAACAAAAAGTAACAGAATCCCCAGGTTTACGTAAGGTAACGCTAAAATCTCCAATGTAAGTACTTCCTTTTTTTATCTTAGGATATTTTTCTATCGTTGCTTCTCCCTTTTTACTTGATGTTAGATTTTCAAAATAAACATTTAATTTTTTACCTTTAATGTTTCCGTAACCATTTATGGTAAGTTTAGAACTCATTAATGCATAAGCAATAGTTAAACTAATAATTGATATAACAAGTGCTATTGTTGATAAAGCTTTAATTTGTTTTTCCCTTTTCATAATAAACCTCTTTAATTAAACATATTTTAAATATTTTATAACCAAGTTATTCTTTTTGGTTTTATTTAATACATTAACAAACTTATATTTTCCATAACGTTTTATACTAAACACATCATTTTCTTTTAGATTATAAGATGTTTTTGTCAGTTCTTCATAATTTAAAATTACTTCTTTATTTTTTATTTTATCTATTATACCTTTTCTATTTACACCTAATATTTTAGAAATTACGTTATCAATTCTTAGACTCGTTACTATTATTTCATGACTTTCATAACTTCTTTTATAATCCTTTAAATAATTTAAATCAATTTTTTCTATAACAACTTTTTTATTACCTATCATATTTAAATTATCTTTTAAAAACTCATCTAAAGTACTTAAAACATAAAAATAATAATTATTATTATCTATTATTATATCCCCTAAAAAAGAAGGTGAAATATTCATTGATAAAATAGCTCCTAATATATCTTGATGTCTTAATTTATCATTTGACATTATCCTAAAAAGGGATACTTTAGGTTCCTGTTTGGTATATAAAATTACTTTTTCTTGATCTTCATATAAATTATATATTTTACAATTTATGTTTTTTAATTTAGACATAACTTTTTTAAATTCGGTATTATCTAAAAAATCACTAGGTTTCCCAATCAATAATCTTTCTACATTATTATCTATTTTGTATAAATTCTTTTTCATTTATACTCCCATCGTAAGAGTTTCTGGAAGTGTTGATGCTCCATCTATTACAATTCCTTGACCAGTTATGTAACTTGACTTATCACTTGCTAAAAACGCTGCAAGTTCTCCTAATTCTTCCGGCGTTCCTAGTCTTTTCATTGGAATTGCATTAGCGATACCATCTATTACACTTTGTGGATTACTAGGATTACTTTGCTTTGCCATCTTATCCACCATTGGTGTCATAACATATCCTGGAAGAATTGCGTTTACTCTAATGTCATCTTTTACAAGTTCCATAGCTAGTGCTTTAGTAAAACCTAATACCGCGGCCTTAGTTGTCGCGTAAGCAACTTCACCAGCATCTGCAACCGAAACGCCAGTTACGCTAGATAAGTTAACGATGGATGCTTTAGCTGCTTTTTTAAGTAACGGTAAAAGTGCGTGCGTAACGTTCCAAGTTCCTTTAATATTTATGTCAAAATGTTTATCCCTTAACTCATATGACATCTCATCAAAGCTGCCTAATATACATATACCAGCATTATTAACTAATACATCAACATGATCATACTTACTTTCTATATCTTTTATGGCACTTACTACCTCATCGTTGTTACTAATGTCAACTTTATAACCTAATACATCATATCCATTACTTTTTAAATCAGATACGGTTTTTTCTAGCTCATCAGAATAATCAAGTATTATAATCTTTGCCCCATATTTCAAAAATACTTTTACAATGCCAAGCCCATTACCCATGGCTCCACCAGTTACAACTGCTATTTTTCCATTTAAATTCATAATATATCCTCCTACTTTTATTTTACATATTTAAAAAAATATTACAAGTATATATGTTTATTTTATTTTTTATTTAATAAACATGATATAATTAAAGTAAGTAAAGTGTTAAGTAGGAGTTAAAAATGAAAATGGAAGAAAAAAACATTAATGAAAAGCTTATTATATACAAATATGAAAGCGATACCGATAATAAGAAATACAAAAAGCAAGATATTTATAATAAAATATTAAAAAGGCAAAATAGAAATGCTAGTATTTTCAGTATTGGCATATTTCTTTATGCATTTTCCATAACATGGCTTTTTATAACAATTGATTATTTTGAAGAAAAAGAACAAAATTGGTTATGGCTTTTAAGCACTTTAATAATTGCTTTAGTTGCGACTGGATTAATGATTTTTTGTAGCAAAACAAAACCTAAAGAAGGTATAATCAAATTTAAATATAAAAACGAAAAATTCTTTTATATCGCACTGATATTTATAAGCTTTGGAGTTTTTATAACTTTTTTAGGTATAGATATAAATACTTTAGTCACTATCGGATTAATCTTAACAGATATCGGAATTGCACTTTATATTTACCATAATAAAACCAAAGGAACAAAGAAAATAGGACTTTTAAAAAAGATTATAATCATACTTATAGCTTTAATAATTAGTGTTGTTCTTGGTTCTTTATTAAATTATAAAATCAATCAAAATAATGATTATTTAAATGAATACTCTAAATCAGCCATGGTAATATACAATGAAATAGATCGTCCAACATTAGTTGCAAAAAGTGATAATACATGGTACATTTTTACAAATAAATACGGAACAAATCATTATGAACTATCAGTAAGTAATAAACCTGAGAACCTAAATATTGTATATGAAATCGACGATGTTGGAATATGGAATTTATACGCAAATGATAATTATGCGGCCTGGGTAGAAGTAGCAGAAGATAAAGTTACATATGCATATTACGATAAAGAAGAAAATCAGCCATATGAATTAATTACCTTGGATTATTCAATTCAAAAACCACAAATAACTAATCTAGGACTATATAAAGATAAAATATATTATGAAGTAATTGATTACGAAAATAATAACTTTCAAATAATGGAATATAATATTTCAAGTGCAGAAAACAAAATTTTATACTCGATAGATGATATGTTAGAAATGGATCTTAAATATAATACACTTAACATTGAAGATAATAATTTATTAGCAACTGCATGCTTAAATGGCAGGCTTTCAATAATACACCTTGATTTAGATAAAACCAACTATAATCCAAAAGTAATATCAACAAACGAATATAATGCAACCGCTTTTAGTGCCTCTTATGATGATGAAAAATACGCCTTATATTACACATCAAACAAGAGTGATAAACTTGCAATATTTAATAAAAATGGTTCACGAGAAAAAATAGTTTATAAATTCAAAAGTAACAATTATGCTTTATATGATAAAATTAAGTTGAAAGATAATAAATTATACTGGATTGATATTAAATTAACTAATAACAAAACAGCAACTGACAATTTTAATTTAATGATATATGATTTAAAAACTAAAAATACCCAAAAAATTAATAAAATTTTTGAGTTTGATGTTAACGATAAAACCATTTATGCATTAGGTTATTACCAAGATAATCCAGAAAATGTTAGATTATATGAAGTATATAATTAAAAGAAGCTTAAAAAACTAAGCTTCTTTTAATTTCCCTATTCCTATTTTAATTATAACACCTTTTATTAATTCTTCTTTTATTTTTCTTTGTAAAGATGTATCCACCTGTAAAGCGTTATAATCATCACAATTTAACTTACCATAAACAAAGTTTAAAATATCACCTATGCAATTACTTCCAACTGTAATATCAAATAACTTACTAAATTTTACTATGTTTGAATCATTATCTAAAAGATTTAACACCTTACTACTTAAAAGCCATGACTCACAATAATATTTTGGATTATCTAATTTAAAATATTTTTTTATTTCACTTTTTGATTTATTTAAAGACTCTTTTACGCTTTTTATATCTAATTTAGTATTTTTTGGAATATGTATTTTAATGCATCTTTCTTTTTTATTTGTAATAGGATTAATATCTACTAGTTCATACTGAAGTAAACCTACTTCTATTATTCTTAAATTTATAAAATAACTTGCCCAAAGCATTTGTGATATTCTAATACCATCATAACCTATTTCATACACATCATATGTTAAGGCCTCTTTTACCCTTTTCTTATGATTCTTTATTTGATTATCATCTAAGTTATACTTAATTATGTTTTCTTGATGAATTTTACACCCCAACAATACAATAATATTTGTGATGTATGAATGATAATAATTACCAAACAAATCTTTTTTATCTTTCATTTTCCAAAGTTTTGCTAACAAATAATCTTTTTTATTATACAAAATATCCATTATATTATTTACTTTATCAATTAAATCTTTATCTAAAGAAAGATAATCTATACATTTTAAACATTCATTTAAATAAGATTTATCATTAATTCCATAAAAATTTAAAGCATTAATTATTTTATTTTTCATAATTAACCTCATTTAATTTGCCTAATCTAAGTAATTAATTTTAAAAGTTTCTTCCTTGCACTTATCTTTTTCGCAATAATTTATAACCATTTTAATACTATCTTTAAAAGTTTCTTTTGTTGTTTTAATAAAGCTATCTGCTTCTCCTATTATTTCTCCAGAATCATTCGTATACACATAACCATTATCAGTTATAACAATGTTTTCAAAACCAGACTTACTTAAATTCATGTTGCCAGAACCAGAATCATATAAAACATCATCATTAAAATATAAGATAAGATTATATGAAGAATCATCACTTACGTTTTCTTTTACTTTAAAATTACTTATTATTAAAGAACGATAATTATCATTATAATATACTTTACCAGTTTGAAAATAAAAGTGTAAAGACTCACCAGTAAAACGATAAGTATAATAAACGCTAGGTTCATGCTCTTGATCTTCTTTATATGGTATTTCACCAAGCCAGTAATCATTATTACAGCCTGTTAAAAATGTTAAAACAACTACAAATAAAACAAATATCCTTTTTTTCACAATATCACCACCATAAAACACTATTACTACTTATTAACTTTATTTTAGCATTAAAAAAATAAAAATAAAAGATATGTAAAAATCATTTGTTATTTATTAATAATTTATTATCATTTTTTACTTTATCTAATAATCCAATGCTTTTATTTCTTTTTAAAATGTCGATTTGTCTTCTTGCGATATCATTTAACTTAATTAATCTTTCTTCCTTTGTGATACCTTTTAATAACATCTCAGAATTAATCGCTTCTAAATTTCCTAAAACTATCAAATAAAGTACGTTTGCATAATCTCTTAAATTACCTTTTAAATTAGGATTTTCTTTTTTCCATCTACTAGGTGTCATGGTAAATCTATTATAAGGAACCTCTTTAATTTTAATTCTGTGTGATTCCACGGAATTAAAATTTGGGTTATTTAATTCTTCCCATAATGAGTAAAAAGAAAAAGAATTTTTACTCGACATCCAATTTCTAATTACACCAGATGGATCATTGCCATTTACACATCTTGCTAAATCAGTAAGTGAAATATAATTAATTTCATTAACGTTCATTATTCTTATTATGTTATCTTGTACTTTTATAGTTTTTTTAATTATTTTATTTTCCATGAGTATTTTGCCTTTCTTTTTAAGGCATATAATACACACATTAATATAAGTAATTTGTCATTTATTGTTTAATATTATGTTTTTACATCAAAATATAATCATGATTTTCATATTTAATAAACATAATCAAATCATCAAAATTAATAGAAATAGTTTTAATGTTCACGTTTGGATGAACTAATATTTTCTTTTTTACTAAGTCTTTATCAATTACTATTTTTACTTTATTATCCCTATCATTAATTATTCCTAAAGGAGTTACGCTGCCAGGATCTAACTTTAATATATCTTTTAAATCATTTGTTGACGCAAAAGATAAATGCTTTTTATTTACTAACCTAGTAATTTTTTTAAGATCAGCTCTTTTATGTGCTTCTAACATAACTAAGTAATAACTATCCTTATTATCAGTTAAAAACAAGTTTTTTACAGGCACACCATCAATCATATTTTCTATTTCTTTTGCTTCCTTTACCGTTTTAACAGCATCATGAGTTATTTCCTCATAACTAATGCTTAATTTATCTAAAACATCATATATGTTCATAACTAATTCCTTTCTACTACTTATTTTGTTTTATCTTATCATAATGTTTATCCATATATTAAACGATGTTTTTTATAGAAATAATGAAAGTTATCTAATATTAAATCATTAAAAACAATATAAACATAATAAAAATATTTTGTTAGAAGTATAACTAAAAAAGTATAATAATTAAATGAACTTTTCTTTTTCTAATCTAACATGTAAATTTTTCATTTTAATATCTCTTATTTTATGATTGTTTATACATTCTAGATCAAATATTACAAGATTTATTTTAAATTTAACACGGTTACGCACTCTACATGAGCGGTATTAGGAAACATATCTACAGGAGTTACCTTTTTTACGTCATATAAATCAGTTAAATAAGATAAATCTCTTGCCATGGTAACAGGATTACATGATATGTATACGATTTTTTTCGGACTTATTTTTTTCATTATTGCAATAGCTTTTCTATCTATTCCACGTCTTGGTGGATCAACGATAATAACATCTATTTTTTCTTTTATTTTACTAACTTCTTTTGTTACGTCACCACAAATAAACTTAACGTTATTAATATTATTTATCTTAAGGTTTTGTTTAGCATCTAAAACAGCATCTTCTACTATTTCAATTCCAATTACTTTTTTTACATGTGAAGATGTAATACATGATATAGTTCCTGTTCCAGAATATAAATCAAGTACTACATCATCATTTTTTAATTTAGCATTTTCTAAAGCTGTCTGATATAATTTTTCAGTTTGAACATCATTAACTTGAAAAAAAGATTTTGAAGAGCAAGCAAACATAAGACCATTAGATATTTGATTAATATAACCTGTTCCATAGACTACTTTATCATTAAATATAACCGTTTTTAAATTATTTATATTAGTGATTAAATAATCTAATATCTTAATATCTTTATCACTCAAAGAATAAATGTCTATTAAAACCTCATCAAGTGCATTACCATGTTTTATCGTTATATTTTTAATTTTGTTTTTATGCTCTTTTATATAGTTTCTTATAACGGTTAGACAATCATTTATTTTATTTTCTGCAAGTAAACAATACTTAACATCAACTAACTGATACGTACCTTCAGCATAAAATCCAATTCTATCATCTTCTACTTTAAAACTTACTTTATTTCTGTAATGGTCATCCTTAAAACAAGGTATACATTCATCTACCAAAGCATCAATTTTTCCAATTCTTTTTAAAGCGTTTTCTACCTTTTCCTTTTTAAACTTTAAGTTTTCTTCTTTTGTCTGGTGTCTTAAGCTACATCCTCCACATTCTTCATAATATGGGCATTTTGATGTTACACGTTTTTTTGATGGTTCTAATATTTCAACTACTTTACCACGTGCGAAATTCTTTTTAATCTCGGTTATTCTTACTCTTACTTTTTCTCCAACTAAAGCCTTTGGAACAAAAACAACCATACCATTTATTTTACAAACTCCTTTAGCTTCGTTTTCTAAAGAAGTTATAACACTTTCATATATCTCATCTACCTTAAGAGTATTTATCATAATAATCACCTAATATAATTATACTCTATAAAGCTTTTTAAACAAAATAAAAATAAGTTTTAGTGTAAACTTATTTTCTTATTGGAACTTTTTTTACAAATTTATATGCATTTATGTCTTTGTTTTGTTTTCTTACATTTCCATTTAAATCAAAATATATTAAGTTTTTAAAATCATCTATTCTTTTATCGACTTTTATATGGTTTAATTTTTTCTTAACTTTTTTATTTTTATTAAAATCAATGTATGAACTACTAATTGGAAACGATACAGTTGTATTATCATCATTAATTAAATCATTTAAATATTCTAATTTTAATATATCAATAATAAAAAATTCTTTATTTAATCCATGAGAATTATACTTATTTTTCATTAATTTTATCACCGTATAAAAATCATTTGGAATTTTTTGAATAACATAAGTTTCATCACCATTTTCTATTATAGAGTGTACGTTATTAACAGAAAGTGGATATAATAAATTCCATTTTTTAGATTGTTTTTCTATTTCATTTATCCTATCAGCGTCAAAATAATCTAAAAAGCCCTTGTATACACATTCAATTATTTTATAACAATTTCCTATTTTATTCTTTTTCTTATCTTTAAAAACATCATCAAGACCAATGTCATTTAAATAAAACACCTCAGGAAATTTTATATTTAAAACATCTAAATTATTAGTAACTAAACGATAAGTTTTATTTTTATAATTCTTATTATAGCCAATTAAACTACCAACTACTACCTTTGATTTATCAGAAATTTCTATCATAATATTTCTCATTTTCCCCCTTAATAGTTTGCTATAATAACAAAAAAAGATAGTTTTGTCAAACTATTCTTTTTCCGATAACTCTTTATAAAAGTTAAATCTTTTAATAGCGTTTTCTTTGTTTATTTGAAATAATTCTTTAGCTCTATTTTCATTTACTAGTTTTGTCATGGTATACCGGTTTTCATTATCTAAAAATTCTTCATACTTATCAAAGTTAGGATTTTTAAAATCTAAGTATAACTTTTCATCACTTGGTTTATATCTAAATAATGGCCAGTATCCACTTTCAACGGCTAGTTTTTCTTCTTTTATGCTGTTTTTCATACCAGATTTAATACCATGGTTAATGCATGGAGCATAAGCAATTATTATGGATGGGCCCTTATTTTCCTTTGCTTCAGTAAAGGCTTTTATTGTTTGCTGCATATTAGCACCTAGTGATACGCTTGCAACATATACATCATCATAAGCCATCGCCATCCTAGCTAGATCCTTTTTCTTTCCTTTTTTACCACTTGATGCAAATTTTGCCGTTGCACCAGACCTTGTTGCTTTTGATTTTTGTCCACCGGTATTAGAATATACCTCCGTATCTAAAACTAGTATATTTACGTTTTCTCCCGATGCTAAAACGTGATCTAATCCTCCATAACCAATGTCATAAGCCCAGCCATCGCCTCCTATTATCCAAGTTGTTTTGGGCATTATATATTTTTTTAACCTTTCTGCCTTTAACGATTCACTAAAGTCAAAATATTTAAGCATTCGTTCACACGCATCTATATCATCAGGATTATTAATCCAGTTATCCGCTATTTCTTTATTTTCATCTGATAAGTTGCTATTTTGTAAGATGTTTTTAATTTTTTCTTTTTGATATAAATCTCCCGTTTCTATACCAAGACCAAACTCCGCGTTATCCTCAAATAAAGAGTTAGCCCAAGATACGCTATAAGACATAGAAGGGTGAGATCCTCCGTAAATTGATGAACAACCAGTTGCGTTTGCAATAACTAAGCTTTCACCAAAAAGTTGCGTTAATAACTTAAGATATGGAGTCTCTCCGCATCCTGCGCAAGCTCCAGAAAACTCGAATAATGGTTTTTCAAACTGAGAACCTTTAATCGTGTTTTTAGGCGCGATGTTTTTATTTTTTACCATTTCAAATATCATGCTTACGTTTTTTCTATCGCTTTTTGCAGCTTCCATCATCGTTATGGCTTTTTCCTTAGCAGGACAAACCTCGCTACAGACACCGCACCCCGTGCAATCTTCTTTTGATATTGCCATGTAAAAGTATAAATCATCTTTTCCGGTTACTTTTTTTACCTTACCTTCTAAATCAAACTTTTTAACCTCATCTTCAGTTAAAACAAAAGGTCTTATAACAGCATGAGGACACGCAAGTGCACACATGTTACACTGTATGCAGTTATCCTTATTCCAGCACGGTAACATCTCAGCAATATCTCTTTTTTCTAACTTAGAAGTACCAGGTGCAAAAGAACCATCTTTATGCTTAATAAAGTCTTTAACGGTTAGTTCATCACCTTTTAATCTTGATGCATACTTAAGTATTTTATCTTCCATTAAATCAGGTTTTTCATCATCCTTGCTCGTCAAAGATGTCATGTTAATATCAAGTTCTCTTAAAGAATCATCAACGCTTTTTATCGCATTTAAATTAGCATCTACTATTTCTTTACCTTTTTTGCTAAATTTCTTTATTATTTGATCTTTTATCTTTTCTTTTACCGCTTCATAATTAACAAGGTTTGCAAGTTTAAAAATAGCAGTTTCCATAATAGCACTTATTTTATTTGGTATGTTATTTTCCTCAGCTATTTTAAAAGCATCAATAACGTATGTTTTTACTTCTTTATCAATAAGTTCTTTTTTTACATTATTTGGAATTAATTTAATTAAATCCTCGTTACTTAAAGATGATGAAATTATAAAAATGCCGCCTTTTTTTATGCTACGCACAATATCATATTTAAGTAGGTATTTATCCTTTGTACAAACAAGTAGGTTTGCTTTATCAATGTAATAAGAACTTCTTATATCGTCTTTTGACACCCTTAAATGACTTTTTGTTACGCCACCACTTTTTTTAGAATCATACTGAAAATATCCTTGAACGTAAGCGTTGGTATAATTTCCAAGAATCGTTATTATGTCTTTAGATGCCGTTACCATTCCATCAGAGCCATACCCATAAATTAATATTTCTCTTTGTCCTTTATGTTTTATTTTATAATCATTAACAGGTATGCTTTTATGTGTTAAATCATCAGTTATTCCAACCGTAAATGAAGTAAAACAGTTAGGATCATCTAAAAAGTCATAAACGGCTTTTACTTGAGCAGCATCAGTGTTCTTAGATGAAAGTCCGTATCTACCTCCAATTATTAATGGTCTTTGTTTTTCATCTTGAAAAATAGAACAAACATCTAAATATAATGGCTCACCAATAGATCCTGCTTCTTTTGTTCTGTCTAAAACCGCGATTTTTTTAACCGTTTTAGGCATTACATCCATAAAATATTTTTTACTAAATGGTCTATATAAATGAACCTCTATTAAGCCTAAGTCCTCCTCATTATCAATTACTTCTTTTATGGTATCGCAAACAGATCCCATTGCAACAATTACTTTACTTGCGTTTTTATCACCATAATAATTAAATGGTTTATAATCTTTACCAGTTATTTCATTTATCCTTTGCATATAAGTATTTACAACATCAGGCATCTTATCATAGTTTTCATTCCTTGCCTCGGTGTTTTGAAAATATATATCATCGTTTTCGGTTGTACCACGAATTTGTTTTTTTGCAATCAAACTATTATTCCTAAAGTCCTCAAGTGCTTTTCTATTTATTAAATACTTTAAGTCCTTACCGTCTAATACCTCTATTTTCTTAAGCTCGTGTGACGTTCTAAAACCATCAAAGAAATTAACTACTGGCATGCTGTTATCAATTGAAGATAAATAAGATACCGCGGTTAAATTCATGACATCCTGCACGCTTGATGATGCAATCATAGCAAAACCAGTAGGCCTTACCGCATAAATATCTTGATGATCTCCTAAAATACTTAAAGCATGAGTTGCAATAGAACGTGCTGCAACATTTATAACGCAAGGAAGACATTCCCCTGCTATTTTATACATGCTAGGTATCATTAAAAGAAGACCTTGTGATGCTGTGTAAGTAGTTGCTAAAACGCCTGATTGTAAAGCCCCATGAACCAGTGCAATAGCTCCTGCCTCGCTTTGCATCTCCATTACTTTAACGGGCGTTCCGTATAAGTTATTAAAACCTTTACTTGATAGCTCATCTACCTTTTCAGCCATGGTTGAAGCTGGAGTAATAGGATAAATACCCGCAATCTCACTAAATAAATAAGATACGTAACTACAAGCCTCATTACCATCCATAACTTTATATTGTTTCATTTTATACACCTTCTAACATATCAATTATATCATACAATAGTAATTATTTTAAACGAAAAAATTTGCTATATACTTAAAAATATGTTATAGTATGTGCTTATTAAAGGGGATGTTTTTATGGATGAGATTATTAAAAAAATTTTAATTCAAAATAAATTATATGAAGAAAATAAAAAAATAATAAACAATCATAATAAACTAGATGAGTTTTTAAATACATATAAATTTAATTTAGAAAGTAAACATAAAATACCAAAAGATACTACAAGAGATAATGAAGGAAGAATAATACTAGATGAAATTCCGTTTATAGTATCAAACAAAGAAGAGTTTTTATCTGATAATAAGTGGATTATTTTAAATAACGGAACAAAATTATATCTTAAAGATAAAAGAACTAAAGAAGAAAATATTCTTGAACTTCTTATTATGTATTTTTTAAAAGATTTAAATATTTCGCATGCCAACTATGATTTGGCAACATTTAAAGATAAAGAATACTTAGTTACTCCTTCTTTTTTAAAGAATAACGAAAGAATAATATTTTTATTTGAAAAACTAGATAAGATACCTAAAATAGATGAAGCATATCAAATGCTTAAAAAGTTTAATAATGATACGTTCTTTTTAAAAACTTGCTTTATAGATAGAATAATTGGAAATGCAGATAGATTCCCATTTAATTACGGATTAATAACTGGAGACTCCGTTAATAATAAAGCAAAACAGCCTAAAAATTGTCCACTGTTTGATAACGTTGATAAAAACAATATCTTTATAAGAAATGATGAATACTATAGATTCCCTTATCTTACGAACAAAAAAGATTCATCTTGTAATAAAGTAATCAGTCACCTTTTAGATTATGATGAAATAATGAACTTTGCAAGCAACACTTTAAAGAAAGCAAATTTATATAAAGCTGCAAAAGAACTTTTAAAAGAAAAAGGAATATATACTGATAAAAATACATACCAA
>DVMT01000046.1 GCA_018714855.1 Candidatus Aphodocola excrementigallinarum | reverse complement strand
CTCACTTAACTCACCAATTTCTTTTTCTTCTGAATCTTTAAATGTTTGATTACGAGAATTTAAAGTATCATCTTTATAAGCGGAATTATCAGTATCAATTTTTTCTAAACTTGCTAAACAAATATTATCTTTTCCATAATTAATAATGGTTTCCCCAGTGTTTATGGCTTTATTGTTTAATATTAATAAATCTTTTTTCTCAACGAACTTAAAATCATATTTATTATTCATGTGTATAATAAGCTCTATTGCTCTTGGAATATTTATTTCTCTTGAAACACTATTTCTAGCAAGTAGAGGTACCATTATTCTAGAAGTTACTGATTTATCACTATGTAGTTCGAAAAAGCTTTTTGCAGTGTGACTATGTCCTACTAAGTGTAATTTTACATTTTGCAACTCATTTTCTTCAAATAAAGAAGATTTATGTGAAACCATAATTTTATTGTTATTAAAAGCTATTGTATCGCTTTTTAAAGGCTTTATATAAGAAGAAAGACAACATATATCATGTCTTCTTTTTTTTACGCAGCTGTTATTGAAAGATTTTTTAAAGTGCATAATGAAGCATCATGGCCTCCAAGGGTATATAAGTTAAAGATACTTTTATCAAAAGGATAGTTTTTAATTAAATATTCAACTTGTTCTTCCGGTGGTAAAAAACATCCTTTTTTTGAAAATGTTCCATCTACAATATCTCCACAATTTACTATTACATGTATTTTATTTTTTATACAGTAGTTATAGATTGTATCAATCGCCTCTTCATCACTTTTAACATTTCCAATGTGAAGATCTGAAGTTGCTATAAATTTTAATGTTTTTGAGTGTCAGATAATTCAAATGAATTATTTAAATGATAGCAATTATCATTTGTAAATGTATAAAATAAATTTCTATCACTGTTATATATTCTTTTTATTACATAGCCATGATTTTCTAAAGATGAAATTCTGTTATAAATTTGTTTGTAACTTAAATTTACTGCTTTGGAGATTTCTTCTATTGATTTTTTTGATGCTATATAATAACATACTTATTACAAAAAAGAAAACGCTTTGCACACTCATATATTATAACCCATTGACAAATTTTAAAAAATAAGTAGTATATAAGGATAAAAAGAGGTGATTGTATGAATAAGTACGAAATAAAGATAGTAATGGCACTTAATAAAAAATATAAAACGATTGATGGATTTTTAATTTTTGATAGAGATAATGATAAAAACTTAATACATCATATTAAGTACGAAGTAAGACCTTCTTTACTTATGCATGAGGCTGTTAAAAAGGCGTTTTGTGAGGATATAAATTTTAATGGTAATATTTGTGGTGATTGTGCTCATATGCTTGACTGTGCAAAAGTCAAAGATAAAGAAAAAAGATTATTTAATGCCTATCCTTTTATAACTGATGGTTTAGAAGTAATTCTAATTGATAGAGAAATAAGTAATAATTATAAAAAAGCCCAAGAGGAATATAAGAAAAAAGAAAATGATCCATTCTTTTATTTAGATGATGACAAGGAATTAAAAGAAAAATTAAAAAATACCGGAATAGATGTATCATTAATAACGGTGTTTGGATGTGAAAATTTTGTTAATGAAGAAGGTTCTACATTAATAAAAAAACCTAAGAAACAATCTAGACAGCACTATTAAAGTGCTTTTTAGTTTGACAAAAATTACGTTATATACCATAATTATATTAGAAAAGTAAACGTTATGGTGTATTATGGAAAAAATAAAAGATTATGATAAGATAAATAAAATAATTAAAGAGTTTAATATAAGTGGTGATATTTTTAATATAAAACTAGTTAATACTGGAATAATAAACTCAACTTACAAAGTCATGTCAAATAGTAATACTGAATACTTATTGCAAAAAATAAATACTAATGTTTTTAAAGATCCTTACACACTTATGAAAAATATAGAAAGCGTAACTAATTTTATTAAAGAAAATGATTCAAATAATGATAGTTTAACAATTATTAAAACTAAACAAGGAAAATCTTTATATGTTTATAAAGACGAGTTTTTAAATAAAAGTTATTATAGGATGTTTAATTATATTTCTAATACGGTTTCCTATAACAATGTTGATACACTAGAAATAGCATATAATATTGGAAAAGGTTTTGGACACTTTCAAAACGTATTAAGAAATTATCCTGTAAATCTTTTAAAAGAGACAATTCCAAATTTTCATAATACTAAAATAAGATATGATAATTTAATTGAAGCATATAAAAAAGCTGTACCAACAAGAAAGAGTAAAGTATATAAAGAAATTCATGAAATAATAAGTAAAAGAAATAAATGTAGCATAATTGTTGATTTACTTGATAAAAAGAAAATCCCATATAGAGTTACTCATAACGATACGAAGATAAGTAACGTACTTCTTGATTCTAAAACAAAAAAGCCAGTTGCGGTAGTTGATTTAGATACTGTAATGAAAGGGTCTTGTTTATATGATTATGGTGATGGTATTAGAAGTGCTTGTTCAACTGCTTTAGAAGATGAAAAAGATTTATCAAAAGTATCAATTGATTTAGAAAAATTTAAAGCATATACAAAAGGATACTTAAGCGAAATGGCTCCTTATTTAACTACATTAGAAATATCAAATATGTCCGTTTCCGTTGAAATAATAGCCCTTGAACTTGCTATTAGATTTTTAGATGATTATTTAAGTGGAGATACTTACTTTAGAACAGATTATGAGGAACAAAACTTAATAAGAGCAAGAAACCAATTGAAATTAGCAAAAGAAATAGAAGAAAAAAATCATATAATGCAAAACTATATAAACGAATATTATGAAAAGTACAAAAACAAATAAAAGGTAAAATAAAACTCTTATATGGAGTTTTTTCGTTTGTCAAAAAATGTAATATATAATATAATTGTATTAGGTGATAGAGATGAAGAAAAAAAGTATACTTATTTCATCATATAACTTAGATTTTGGTGGAATAGAAACATCTTTAATTAATTTACTTAAGAATTTTAATTATGATAAATATAATGTTACCCTTGTTTTAGAACAGAAAAATGGTGTATTTTTAAAAGAAGTTCCTAAATGTGTGAAAATAAAAGAATATAAAGTAAGTTATAATAAAAACGTTATAATAAGAAAGTTTATTAATTTATTGAAAAGAATAAAGTGGATTTTAGGTAATTATAAAAAATATCATGCATCTATTTGTTATGCAACATACTCTGGTCCTTGTGGGTTTGTCGCTAGAACATCGGCAAGAAATAAAATATTATTTGTTCATAATAATTATTTTTATTTATTTAAAAAACATAAAAATGATACCAAAAACTTTTTTGATAATTTAAAAATCAAGAAATATAATCATATCATTTTTGTAAGTAACGAATCAAAAAAAGATTTAAGTAAAATTTTTCCAAATTTAAATGATAGATTTATTACAATAAATAATTTAATAGATAATAAAAAAATAATAAAATTATCGGAGAAAAAAATAAACTATAAGAAAAGTGTAAAAAAAATATTTTTATTTGTAGGAAGATTAGATGAGCATCAAAAAAGACTTACCTTACTTTTAGATATTGCTAAAAAATGCAAGGATGAAAACGTAAAAGCATTATTTTGGATAGTAGGAACTGGTCCGGATGAAAAAATGTATAAAGATATTGTAAAAAATAATAATTTGGATAACGTTATATTTTACGGAGCAAAGAAAAATCCATATCCGTATATTAAAGCTTGTGATTATCTAATATTAACATCAAGGTATGAGGGATTTCCAGTTGTTTATAATGAAGCTATTATACTAGAAAAGCCAATAATAACTACGATAGATGTGTCTGATGATTATATATCAATTCCAAATAGATTTGGTTTTGTTGTAGATGAAAAAAACATTTATGACAAAGTTAAAGAATTATCTAATAAGAAATATCATTTTAAAGAAAAAGTGAATTATGAAGAATTAAATAAAAAAAGAATTGAATTAATAGAAAACGTATTGGAGAGTAAATGATGAATAAGTATAGTTTTATAGTACCAATTTATAACACTGAAAAATATTTAAATAAATGCTTAGACAGTATTCTAAATCAAACGTATAAAAATTTTGAGGTTATAATAATTAATGATGGGTCACCTGATAATAGTATTAACATAATTAAAGATTATCAAGCAAGATATAATAATATAATTGTTATAGATGAAGAAAACGGGGGCCTAAGTGTAGCTAGAAATAATGGTATAAAAGCGGCAACGGGTAATTATTTGATATTTGTAGATAGTGATGATTATGTAGAACTTGATTTGCTTGAAAACATAGAAAAAGAAATAGAAGATGTTGATGTCTTAAGATATCAGGTTATTATGGAAAGTGATGATGGTACAAAAAAATTAGAATGCAAAGAAGATGGTTTTGCAACTACGAATGGATTTGATGCTTTTAGATATTTAGGAAATTATTATTTTGTTGAACCTGCTTGGTGTTATGCTTTTAAAAGAAGCTATTTTATAGATAACAATTTCTATTTTAAAAAAGGTGTATATCATGAGGATTTTGGACTTATTCCATATGTTATTTATAAAGCAAGAAGGGTAAAGTCAGTTAGTTATTTAGGATATCATTACGTTATTAGAAAAGGTAGTATTATGACAACTGATGATTATAAAAAAACGGTAAAAAAAGCATTTGATATGTTAGAACAATATAAAACGCTTAGATTGTTCTCTAAAAATATGGGCAAGAAAAATAACTTAGATGATTATTATTTAAGTTATATATCTAATAGTGTTATAGTAAAGGCAAGAGAATTAAAAGGCGATGAGAAAAAAATTTATATTTATGAATTAAAGAAACTAAAAGTATTTGACGGAGTACTTGTTAATACTAAAAAAAGAAGACTAAAAAAGAAGTTAATGAAATTTAATCTAAACTTATATTTAAAGGTGGTAAGATGAAAAAAGTATCTGTAATTGTACCGGTTTATAATACTTATAAATATTTAAGAAGGTGTTTGGATAGCTTAGTTAATCAAACTTTAGACGATATAGAAATAATAGTTGTCAATGATTGCTCAACAGATGAATCTAAAAAAATACTAGATGAATATGAGCTAAAGTATGATAACGTATTAGTTTTACATAATAAAACTAATAAAGGAATTGGTTATAATAGAAATTTAGGTATTAAAAAAGCGAGTGGCAAATATATTTCATTTATAGATAGTGATGACTTTGTAGATGAAACCATGTATGACAAAATGTATAAAAAAGCTAAAGAAGATGATTTAGATTTAGTTGTTTGCAAATTTCATAAAATGCTTGAAAAAGATGATGATTTAATAGAGATAGAGCCTGATTTTAAAATACCTTATTTTGAAAATACTAACTTAAAAGATAATCCTAATTTATTACTTGATATCAACCTTGCACCATGGAACAAATTATATAAAAAAGAATTATTAGATGATATAAGATTTCCAGAAAACTTAAAGTATGAGGATGCAATAGTTGTTGTAAAAGCGTTTGCAAGGGCTAAAAAAATAGGTATGGTAGATGAAAGGCTAAACTATTATTTAGTAAGAAGTAAAAGCGAAACGACCAGCATGGATAAAAGAGTATTTGATATTTTAACTATTACTAAAGAAATAATAGAAGAGTTAAAAAATAAAGATTATTATAATGATATAAAAGAATACGCTGAAGCTATGACGATAAGGAATCTTTTTAGATATACATTACAGCAAAAAAATCAAACTGATAAAAAGATAGCTAATAAATTTATAGATGATGCGTTTATGTTCTTAAATAAAGAATTTCCGAATTGGAAACGAAATAAGATTTGGAGGAAAAGAAACGTATTTAAAAGAATGATAGAACAAAGTAAGATGCTTACTAAGCTATATACAAATATAGTTTAGTGGCTTTTTTCTTTTAAAAAGAAATTATCTATGTTATAATTAGATAGACAAAAGATTATAGAGGTGTATTTATGACAAAAGTAAAAGCGATATTTGGAAATTTTAAAAGATATTGGTTTTTAATGACTCAGTTAATATCAAGAGATTTTAAAGTTAAATATAAAAGATCAGTATTAGGAATTTTATGGAGTCTTTTAAATCCTATTTTAACAATGGCTGTTATGGCTGTTGTTTTCTCTCACATGTTTAGATTTCAAGTAGAAGGAGTAAACTATATAGTATACTTAATGACCGGTATTATAATGTTTAACTATTTTTCTCAAGCATCACGTGATGCTATGACATCGGTTGTTGAGAATTTTACTTTAATAAACAAAGTATATATACCAAAATATATTTTCCCTGTTGCAAAATGTTTGTTTGTTGGAATAGATTTTCTTTTAACTTTGATACCTTGGGTTGGAATAATTTTATTATCTTATGTTGGATTAGGAGAACACACTTGTTATATTAATTGGTATTATTTACTTTTACCTTATATATTCTTCTGTATGTTACTATTTACTTTAGGAATGGGACTATTATTGTCTTGTTTATCAGTCTTTTTAAGAGATATATGGCATATATACGGGATTGTTTTAACTTTATGGAACTATTTAACTCCGGTGTTTTATAGTATAGAGATATTACCACCGAAATTACAATTCTTAATGCAATTTAATCCGTTATATCAGTTTTTAACGGCTGCAAGAACAATCGTTTTGTATGGACAAGCACCTTCTTGTCAAACACTTTTAATATTAGGTGCGTTGGGTATTGGAATGCTTGCAATAGGTTCGCTAGTATTTAAGAAAAATCAAGATAAATTTATTTATTATATTTAGGAGGTAACTATGATAGATATAAAACATGTTTCTATGAAATTTAACCTTGGTATAGAAAAAGAATTTTCGATTAAACAAGCATTTGTTAATTTATTTAATAAAAAAAATAGAAAAAAGAAAGAGGATTTTTGGGCCTTAAAAGATGTTGATTTCCATGTTGGAAAAGGTGAAGTAGTAGGATTAATTGGTAGTAATGGCGCGGGTAAATCAACTTTATTAAAGGTTGTAAGTGGTGTTATGAAGCCTACTAAAGGAAAAGTTGATGTTCATGGGGTTATATCACCTATGATAGAACTTGGAGCAGGATTTGATGGAAACTTAACAGCAAGAGAAAACATTTATTTAAATGGTGCAATATTAGGATATTCTAAAAAGTTTTTAGATTCTAAATTCGATGAAATAGTTGAGTTCTCAGAACTTAAGGACTTTCTTGAAGTTCCCGTTAAAAATTTTTCTTCTGGTATGACTGCTAAACTTGCTTTTTCTATCGCAACAATAGTTAATCCAGAAATATTAATTGTAGATGAAATATTATCTGTTGGAGATATTAAGTTTCAAGAAAAAAGTAAGAAAAAAATGATGGAAATGATAAAAGGTGGAACTACTGTTTTATATGTTTCTCACTCACTTGATTCAATTAGAGATTTATGTACTAAAGTTGTTTGGCTAGAACATGGAAAAGTAGTAAAAATAGGAGATACTAACGAAGTTTGTGATGAATATTATAAAGCGCAAATGAATTAGGAGGTAACATGAAAAAGTATATTCATTATTGTTGGTTTGGAGGGAATCCCCTTCCTAAATTAGCTAAAAAATGCATTAAAAGTTGGAGAAAATATCTTCCTGATTATGAAATTATAGAATGGAATGAAAAAAACGTTGATTTAGAGGAATGCCCATTTATAAAGGAAGCTTATGAAAATAAGAAATGGGCCTTTGTTGCGGATTATGCCAGAACAAAAGCCATATATGAAATGGGTGGAATTTATTTTGATACCGATATGTTAATTACTAAAGATATTAGTTTTTTACTTGATAAAGAAACGTTTTTAGGTGTAGAAGACTCAATGATGGTTAATGCAGCTGTATGGGGAGCATCAAAACCTAAAACGTACTTTGCAAAAAGAATACTTGATTTTTATAAATCACAGGAACATTTTGATGTTAATAATATTTATAAAATAAGCATTCCAAGAATAATTACGAGGATATTAGATGAATTCGGTTTTGATCCTTCAATTAATGAAGTTCAGGTATTACATAAAAATATTTATATATATCCAAGGGATTATTTCTATCCTTTATCTTATAATTTTAAAGACAATAAATTTACAGAAAACACGTGTATGATTCATTATTTTGATGCAACATGGATACCTAAAAATGAGCAGATAGAGATGAAACTTATTAGAAAGTTTGGAGCAAAACCTGTTGCATTTGCTTTAAAAGTATATAGATTCTTAAAAAGAAACATAAAACGTGTAATAAAATTATGTTTATTTCCTTTGGTTATGTATAGAAGGTATAAAAGAAAAATAAATGATAAATATATTCAAAATTTAAATAATGCTTTAGATGATATTAGTAAGATAAAAGAGGATTATTTAGTTATGCATAATCCTGAATGGCTTGGAGTAACAAGTGCTACGATTGAACTTTTTTCATCAAGAGTAAGATGCGGTGAGTTATTAAGACGCAAGGATATTAAACTAGTAAAAGATGCGATAATTAATTCAAACGTTAATCAAGTTGTTTTTAGTGCGATGGCACAAGGATGGAAAGATCTTGCTATAAAATTAAAAGAAGAAAAACCAGACATTAAAATAAAAGTATTTTGGCATGGAAGTAATTCACAGGTATCAGAGCCATATGGTTGGGCTCGTAATATTGAAATAATAGAACTTCATAAACAAGGAATAATCGATGTATTTGCAACTTGCAAAGAAAGCATTATAAACTTTTATAAAAATGAAGGCTACAAAACAATGCTTGTTAGAAATACGGTAAGATTACCTAAAAAGATTACTGGTAAAGCTCCTAAAGATGAGGTTAGAATTGGTATTTATGCTGCCAAAAGTGATGATTGGAGAAAGAATTTATTTGCAAATTTAGCAGCGGCATCATTAATTCCAAATGCAGTTGTTGATATGGTGCCATTAAATAAAGAAGCAGAGCTTTTCGCAAGTGAAATAGGTTTAAAATTAGAAGGACTTGCTAAACCAATTCCAAGAAATGATTTATTAAAGAGAATGGCAAATAATACCATTAATTTATATGTTACTTTCTCTGAATGTGCACCAATGCTTCCGATAGAGAGTTTTGAAGTCGGAGTTCCATGCGTTTCTGGAAACAACCATCATTATTTTAAAGAAAATGAACTGGAAAATTATTTAGTGGTTAAAAATGAAGAAAGTCCAGTTGAAATATCAAAACAAATAAAAAAATGTTTAGATAACAAAACAGAAGTTATGAAGTTATATAAAAAATGGAAAAAAGAAAATGATGCTTTATCAAAGCAAAGTGTTAAAGATTTTCTTGATATGTAAGAGGTGAAGTATGAATATTTTAGACATAAATAAAGTAAAATATAAAGATTATGTTGTAATATTACCAAAATGTGATTATGACATTAAAGATAGTGTTGAATACTCTTTTAAAAACGTATTTTACCTTGATTATGAACCTACTAAAGAACATGCTGATGTGTTAGTAGATTTTATAAATAATAAAGCAAATCAACTAATATTATTTGATTATGATGAATTTTATAGATTAGTTCTTCCTTACATTAGAAAAAATAAGAAAATCAAGTGGATTTTAAAAAATAATTTAGCATCCTTAACAGATGGCGCTATTAGAGCAACATTTACTAATTTAATGGAGTTTTGTGATAGAAACATAGTAGATGAAATAGGATGCCTTGATAAATCCACTTATGAGGTATTGAAAAAGGCTGGTTATAAAACAAAACATATAGCCTTAGATATAAAAAAGAAAAAAACAAAAATAAAAAAGTCAAAATCGATAGGTATAATAGGTAACGATTATGATCCTAACCATAATATATATAATGAATTAAGTGCATTAAAATTAGTTGATTATAGTTATGTTAAAATGATAAGGTCAATGCCTGCAACTGAGCATTTTATTAATTTCTTTGGTATTAAAGAAAAGAAAGCCGCCTCAAAAAAAGAAGTTATGGAAGGTAACTTTGTTAACTTATATTGTAATTTTACTGTTAATAATATTGAGCTTATTTTAAAGAGTTTTGATTCAGGAGTTCCATGCATTTTAGGTAATACTGATATTTTCGATAATTATCCTAAGCTAAAGAAATATTTGGTGCTTGAAAGTGATGATGATATAAATGAAATAGCAGATAAAATAAATAATGTTAAGAAGAATAAGGGAGATATTTCAAAAGAATATGAAAAATTCAGAAGCAAATATTCTATATATTCTAAAAAATCAATAGAAAAGTTATTAAAATAAAGGGGTTACCCTTTATTTTTAATACTATAAAATGGTATAATTTAATTAGTTTTTAGCTTGGAGGAAAAATATGAAAAAACTTAATATTACTTTCTGTAGTTTTCCGGATTTTTCTGGTAATGCAAAAGCATTATATAAATACATGATAAAAAGATATAAGGATAGAATGAATTACACTTGGATTGTTTATAATGATAGTACCATGAAGTTACTAAACGATAAAGGAATTAAATCGATATTAATTGGGACCGATGAATTTAAAAAATACATTCCTAAAACAAATGTGTTTTTTACTACTCATGCTAATTTAGCAGGAGACAAAATAAAAACAAAGAATTCAATTTATGTAGAATTATGGCATGGTATTGGTCCTAAGCCTGTTGGATTTTTAACTGAAAATCTTAGTAAAAAAGACAAAAATTGGTATAATTTTTTAAAAGAAACAATTGATTATATGATTGTACCATCGGAATTATGGCGTGTATTGTTTTCGACTATGTTTAATATTAATGTACAACAAGTACTTCCTTTGGGATTACCTTTATTAGACGAAATAAAAAAATCAAACGGGAAAGAGAATTTGAGTAAACTTATAGGTGTAAATGTAAATAGATATAATAAAATAATTATGTACATGCCTACTTTTAAAAAAGGTTGTGGAAGAAAGCTGGAATCTAATTATAATAAAAATAATATTCTAAATTTTTATGATTATTCTGATAATGATTTTATAGAATATTTGAGGGAGAATAAATATTTATTAATTGTTAAAAGACATCCTAATGATGAATGTAATTATGTGAAGATAGAAAATGACTTTATTAAAAATATTAATGATCAAATGCTTTTAAAGCAAGGCTTAAATGTTAACAATATTTTGAACGCCGGAGACTTATTGATAACTGATTATTCATCACTTGGTTTAGAATTCTGTTTTTTAGATAAACCAGTAATATATATTGCTACTGATTTAAAAGAATATATTAAAAATAGAGGAGTCATACTAAAAGATTATGACTTTTGGACGCAAAAAAATTATTGCTATTCATATAAAGAGTTTATTTATAAATTAGAAAAAAACTTACAAAACAAAAATAAAATAAATATAAAAAAAGAATTATATGGCTCTTTGGAAGATGGCGGTTGTGATAAAATTTGTGATTTTCTTTTTGATGACAATCAAATTAGTAGCAAAGTAAAAAGATATAAAAGTAAAATTTTTGAATTGGAGAAACAAAACGAAGATTATGAAAACATAATAAATGAGCAAATTAGTACAATTAAGAAACTAACTGAATCAGATATAGAATTAAAACAAATAAAAAACTCTAGAAGTTGGAAAATTCTTGAAAAACTAAGAAAATTAAGAAAGTAGGTTGATATGAGTGAAAAAAAATAGATTTGATGTTATAAGTGCAATTATTATATTGATTTTATTTGGTTTGATGATTGTAAAAAATATTATATTTAATATAGATGTAAAAATATTAAATTATGTATATAATTTTTTAATTATACTTATTCTTTTTGTATTGAATAATAAATTTTTTAAAAAAGAAAAAAAAGTTAATAAATTTATAAATATAGTTTTAATTGTCAATTGCCTTCTGGAATTGATATTTAATTCTTATAGTGGCACTGGTTTTATTTTATTTTATGCTTTTATTTTATTAATTACTTTTGCTTGCATGATTAAAACTAAATTAAGATTTGAAGTATCTTTAGTTATTTCAATATCTATTTTAATTTTTGGCTTTATCATCTTGGGATTGTTAAATCTTTTATCTTTATCATTGCTTTTTTTATTACTTGTATCTTTGGCATTGATATATTATATTTATCGTAATAATGATTTATTTATTAAGAATTTAGAATCTGTAGATGTAAAAACAATTATAATTTTTTCGATTTTATTTTTGATTGCAATACTAGGCGGTGTAGGAAGGTATGTTCATTCATATGATGAGTATTCTTATTGGGGGTATGCCGCAAAAGTTGCAATAAATGAAAACTCTTTATATTCAGTAATTAGTAAGTTAGGAGTCACTAGAGCTTATCCTCCGGTTTCAACAATTTGGCATTATATAGTTAGTTTGTTTTGTGGATATAGTGAACCAAATTTATATATTGGACTTTCAATTTTAACTTTTATTTATCTTATGCCAGCTTTTATGTATATTATAAATAAAAAAACTTTTACAATTTTTATATTTTTGTTAGCAATTGTTTTCTTTCCATTGATTTTTAATGGCTCAATTACTTATACTTTATTATATGTTGATCTATTATTAGGGGTATTATGCGGTGCTTCAATTATATTAGAAAGTTATTGCAATAAACATAATTTAAAAAAGTGGCCGGTTCTTTTATTATTATTAGTTATTACAATGTTAAAAGCTAATGGATTTGTTTTTTCATTATCATTATTACTTCTATTTTACTTAAAAGACTTATCAATTAAAAAACTAACTTTTAAAAATATATGGAAAACATTGAAAAAATATATTTTGCCTGGTATTCTTATTTTATGTTTGTTTGTTTTATGGAGATTATTTGCAAGTTCTGATATTATAAAATCAGTGGCATATGATTATTCATTAATGCCTGATTCATTAAAACCGGACTTATTACCAAAATTAAATCTACATTTCATATTGGATTTCTGTAATAATGTTTTATCTTCAGTAGATGAAACTATAGTTTATGGTTTTATTAGTATTCCTTTGTTTGCCTATTTGATTATAATTTTTTATCTTATATATAGAGTTGATTTTAAGGAAAGTAAAGTTAAAAACATATTTTGCTTTTTCTTGCCATATGTTATTTCTTATTCTATTTTCTTTTGCTTAACAGCTTTATCATTATTTGTTATGTTTTCTAAGTATGAAGCATCAACGCTGGCTTCTTTTGGAAGATATTTGGCACCAATTAATATAGCATTTATGATTTATGTTTTATATAGATTGAGCGACTCTAAAGATATAAGTGCTCTTAATATACTATCACTTGTTCTTATAGTATTAGTAGGGTTTTCTAATATCACTTATTTTTTAACTGATATAAAGACTAGAAGAGATACTATACATATTAGTGAATCAAGACAAAATGATTTTTCTATAATAAATGAGAAAACTAACAAAAATTCAAAAATATTTATTATTAATCAAACTGATGAAAATACAATCATGCCACTTTGGTATGCTAGGTATTATGCATATCCTAGAATTGTTAATTCCAGCCCTTATGCTATTACATGGAAGATAAAAACTCCTTCTAATGAATGGGATTTACAAGATTGGGGATTAACAAAAGATAAATTTATAAATCATTTAATAAAAGAAGATTTTGATTATGTTTATTTTTATACAACAACAGATGAATTTAATGATGAATTAAATGATATTATTGATGGTAATAATAACATAGAGAATAGACAATTGTTTAAAATAAAAAATACAAATGGAACAATAAAACTAAAATTAATAAAATAATTTGAAAGGATATTATATCATATGCAAAAAGAGAAATTAAAAAAATTAATAGTACCACTTATTATGTTAATCGCAGAATTGTTTTTGTTTTTCCAAATGGTTTCATCAAAACCAAATATTACTATTAAATATAAAGTTATGTTTTTGGTTATTTGCATATTATCTAATTTGGTTGCTTATGTATTGGTAAAAGTCATAAATAAATATAAAAAAATCAAGCTAGAAAATATATTTTTAGGTATTGCAATTTCATTTGGATTTCTTTATTTGATATTTATTCCAGCAATTTTGGGCACAGATGAATTACCTCATTTTTTAAGGCCGTATCAAATATCGGTTGGTGATGTTATTGTAAAACATCCTGAAAAGAATGAAACACAAATACCAAAAGATTTGGGAAGCTTTGTAGGCGAGAAAGATATGTCAAAAAGATACTCTAAAGAAAGGATATTGAAAAGCGTTGATTATTCAGATACTGAAAGTCTCTGGAATGGAGATGTAACTTCAATACGTTATTCTCCTGTATCATATATTCCACAAGTAATTGGTTTTTGGTTATCTAGATTGTTTGGATTAAGTCCTCTTTTAACTTTATTTCTTGTACGGTTCTGTAATTTTTCTGTTTGGTTAGCAATATCATATTTTGCTTTTAAATTATTACCAATTAAAAAGACATTTGCTTTGCTTTTATATACTGCTCCTTCAGTATTATCTATAGTAAGTACATGTAGCTATGATGCTCTTGCTTTATCATTAATGCTTTTATTGATAGCATACATTCTTAATATTATTAAATATAAAAAAAGTATAACAAAAAAGGACTTTTTGATTTTATTACTAATTTCTCTCGGTATTTCTACATATAAAGTATTTTATATTATATATATTTTGTTGCTATTAATTATTCCTAAAGAATGTTATAAAAATAAAAAGCAAAAAATAACATACACATTATTAATACTAATACTATCATTTTTATTAGACTTTGGTTGGTATGCGGTTTCGATGGCTTCATCTGTAACTGGCAGTTCTGTTATAACTGAACAACTTAAGTTTATATTAATGCATCCAATAAAATATTTGTTTATTTTCATAAATACATACGTTAATGACATTTTTTATTATGTTACAAATGTTATTGCTGGATCTGAAATGTGTTATGGATTAGCAAGAATTAATCAACTTTTTGTATTAATATATTTAGGTTTATTGATTTCATCATATTTTGTAGAGAAAAACAATATTGAATTAAAAAAGTCGTCAAAATTTTTAATTGCTTTTGTATGTCTTGCTATTTTTGCATTAGTTTCAACAACACTATATCTTGAATGGACAGCAAATAAATCTGGCATTGGAGCTTCTAAAATTATTGGTATACAATCTAGGTATTTTGTTTGTTTAATAATACCATTTATACTTTTATTACCAAAGCCAAAGAAAATCTTAAAGAATAGTAAAAAAATAATTTGCTTTTCAATTCTTTTAAATTCTTTAATGTTTATTGATTGTATAAAGTCATTATTGTTAAATCTTTTTAATGTATGAAATTAAAGGCTATATATTGATATAAGCCTTTTTTTATTGTATAATTAAATCAAATATGGAGGCGTTATGAAGGAGAAAGTTATATTAATAATACCAGCTTATAATGAAGAAAAAAATATTTTAAAAACGTATAAATCCATAATAAATTATAATAAAAAAAGTAAGTGTAATTATGATATTATTGTAATCAATGATGGTTCAACCGATAAAACCGAGGAAATATTAGTAAAAAATAAAATCAAGCACATAACTTTGATTCACAATTTAGGAATTGGTGGAGCCGTGCAAACTGGTTATAAATATGCATATGAAAATAATTATGATATTGCTGTTCAGTTTGATGGGGATGGGCAACATGATGTTTCATATGTAAAAGATATAATAAAACCAATAATAGAAGAAAACTATGATTTTACGATTGGATCTAGATATATTGATAACAAAACAAGTTCTTTTAAATCAACGTTTGCACGAAGAATTGGAATAAGAATTATATCTTCTTTTATAAAGCTATTTACTAAAAAAAGAGTTTTAGATACAACGTCTGGTTTTAGAGCGTGTAATAAAAACATCATTAGAGAATTTGCTTTTAATTATCCAACAGAGTATCCGGAACCTATTACGACGACTGAATTATTAAAGAAAAAATACAAATTAAAAGAAGTGGCTGTAAGTATGAATGAAAGAGAAAATGGTCAATCGTCAATAAAGGCTTGGAAAAATGTGTATTACATGATAAATGTATGTCTTTCTATTATTATGGTTGCTATAAGGAGGTATAAATAATGTCCTTAAAACTACGAATAATTCTACTCGTTTTTTCTATCGTGCTAGCTATTATTACTACCGTTGTATTAAGAAAAGGTAGAATACCCATAAAGTATTCATTATTATGGTATTTTTCAGCACTAGTTGTTTTTTTGGTAGCTATTTTCCCATTTATTATTGAATTTATTGCTGATATGTTAGGTTTTACTACTTTATCTAATTTGATTGTTGCAATGATTATTGTAATTCTTTTGTTTTTAACAATGTCATTAACAATTATTACTTCTGGCCAAAAAAAGAAAATAACGTTGCTGATACAAGAGGTGTCAATATTAAAAGAAAAAATTAATAAAAAACAATAAAAAGTATCAAAAATATACATGTTTGATGCTTTTATTTAGAAAAATTATTTGAGATTTAATTTATTTTTTTAAATAAAATAATTTTGCCAAAATTATTGATAAGTCTTCTAGTATATTGTATAATTTAATTGGTGGTAAAATGAAAAGTAAAGATAGTAATAATAAAAAGTTAAGCATAATAGTACCTTGTTATAAAGTTGAAAAGTATTTACCAAGGTGCTTAGATTCATTGGTAAATCAAACTCTAAAGGATATTGAAATAATTTGTATTAATGATGGTTCTCCTGATAATTGCTTAAATATATTAAATGATTATAAGAAGAAATTTCCGGATAAAATTGTTATTATTGATAAAAAAAATGAAGGCGTATGGAAAGGGCGCATGGACGGAGTTAAAAAAGCAACTGGTGAATTTATAGGCTTTGTAGATAGTGATGATTATGTTGCATTAGATTATGCTGAAAAGTTGTATAAAAATGCAAAAAAGAAAAAAGCGGATATCTCTGTTTGTGGTTTTGATAGAATAGATTTAGATACTATGAAAAGATATTCTCGTGAAATGTGTAAACCTGAAACAAAAGAAATTATAATAGAACAAAATCCTGGCGCTCTTTTAGAGATGAATGGTGCTCCTTGGAATAAGATATATAAAGCTGAATTGTTAAAAAATATGTATCAGATGAAGAATGTTCCCAAAGTTTTAGATGATATGATGTTTTTACAATTAATATATATTAATGCTAAAAAGATAGTATTTATACCTGATAGTTTAGTTTATTATATGGTAAGAAAAGATTCTATTATAAATACAGTAAAAAAAGAATTATTAGATTCAACTTATAAAGCAATGGTTGAGGTAAGAAATTTATACAAAAAACAGAGGCCTGAATTACTCGATTATGTTGATGCAAATGCTTTTCTACATTTAGGTGTTTCCTTGATGTATCGCGTGTCAGAAGACAAAACATTGAATTTTAAAAGTGCGTTAAAAGAAAATGAAAAATTTTTAGATAACAATTTCCCAAATTGGAAAAATACAGATTATACAAAATTATCTTATGTTATAAAAAACAAAGGTACTAATTTTAAATTATGGATTGTTAAAGTTTTTTATAATTTAGGGCTTTTTAGATTATTTATTAGTTTGTATAAATTTATGATTAAGACGTTTGGAGTTGATATTAAATGGTGAAAAGTAAAAAATATGATTATCTAATTGTAGGAGCAGGTTTATATGGTGCTACCGTTGCCAATAAACTAAAAGAAAACGGTAAAAAGGTATTGGTAATTGATAAAAGGCCAAATATTGCGGGGAACGTTTATACTGAAGATATAGAGGGAATTCACGTTCATAAGTATGGAGCACATATTTTCCATACTGATTATAAGGACGTATGGGATTATGTAAATTCTTTTGTAGAATTCAACAGATTTACTAACTCTCCAATTGCAAGAATTGGAAATGAAGTTTATAACATGCCATTTAATATGAATACTTTCTCTAAATTATGGAGTGATGTTATTACTCCTGAGGATGCTAAAAGACATATTGATGAGGAAAAGCAAGAGTTAAATGGAAAAGAGCCAGAAAATCTTGAGGAGCAAGCTATTTCGTTGGTAGGAAGAACTATTTACGAAAAGTTAGTAAAAGGCTATACAGAAAAACAATGGAATAGAGATTGCACAGAATTACCATCTTTTATAATTAAAAGATTACCAGTAAGATTTACTTATGATAATAATTATTTTAATGATAAATATCAAGGGATTCCAATAGGAGGATACACAAAGCTTGTTGAAGCTATGTTAGACGGAATAGAAGTTAAACTAAATACTGATTACTTTAGTAATAGAGAAGTATTTAATGAAATGGCCGAAAAAATTGTGTATACAGGAATGCTAGATGAATACTTTGACTTTAAATTAGGAAGATTAGAATATAGATCATTAAAATTTGATACTAAAATCTATGATGTTGAAAATTATCAAGGAAACGCTGTTGTTAATTATACTGGACATGAACAAGAATATACTCGAGTAATTGAGCATAAGCACTTTGATAGTACCAACGTTAGTGATAAAACGGTGGTTACATATGAATATCCAGATGACTGGGATCCGTCTAAAGAAGCTTATTACGTAATTAACGATGAAAAAAATAATAAATTAGCAGATGAATATAGAAAATTATCAAAGAATGAAAAGAATGTTATATTTGGTGGTAGGTTAGCTGATTATAAATACTATGATATGGATGATGTTATAAAAGAAGCGTTTAGATGTGTTAAAGAGGAATTGAAAAAATGATGAAATATATTTTAACTATAATTTATGTATTTTTTACTACTTGTGGAATAACATTCATGAAATTAGGCGGTGATTCTCTAAAGATAAGTTTAGCAAAAGGCGTTAATTTTAAAATAGGATGGGTTACGTTATTAGGTTTTTGCTTTTATTTGGTAAGTTTTTTACTATGGCAGAGATTATTAGTTAAATATGATTTATCTGTTATGGTACCAATAGTAACTGGTATATCACAGATATTAATAATGTGTGTAGGATATATAGTGTTTAAAGAAAATGTTGATGTTCAAAGTTTAATTGGAGCTTTGATTATTATTATAGGAATTGTTATAATGAGCTTTGCAAAACGCTAAGTTATTTCGTTTAATAAATAATTTGGAAAGGAACAAGTTGTGAAAAAGTTATTTAGTTTATACAAAAAATATGAAGAAATAATAAATTACTTAATAATTGGAGGATTAACTACTGTAGTTGGGGTAGGATCTAAATTATTACTATTATTTACTGTTTTAGATCAAACAAATGGTGTACAATTACAAATAGCGGAAGTAATATCTTGGTTTTTAGCAGTTTTGTTTGCATATTTTACTAATAGGGCATTTGTATTTAAAAGTAAAGTGAAGGGTAAAAAGCAAGCTAAAGAAGCATTTGACTTTGTTAAGGGAAGAGTATTTACTCAGCTTATTCAGATGTTTATAATGTGGTTTTTTGTAACTCTTTTAAAACTTGATTCTGATTTTTGGGTGGTTGTATTTACTTTAATATGTCAGGTTATGCAGATTGTATTAAATTATGTAATAAGTAAGTTTTTAGTATTTAAAAAGGCATAGTTTTTTAATAACTATACTTGTGTGTTATAACCTATTTGGTTATAACATGCATGTAGAGGTGATTTTCTTGTAAATCATTAATAAACATCTAGATAAAGAATTTGAAACAATATGTAAAATAGAAGATCATATTTTATCTGTTAATAAT
>DVMT01000045.1 GCA_018714855.1 Candidatus Aphodocola excrementigallinarum | reverse complement strand
AATGCATTATGCAGTATCTCATCAAACTGCAGCAGAAATTATATATAATAGAGCAGATTCAAAGAAAGAACATATGGGACTTACTAATTGGAAGAATTCTCCAAATGGAAAAATTATAGAAACTGATGTAGTAATTGCAAAAAATTATTTAAGCAAGGAAGAATTAGAAAGTTTAGAACTAATAGTTTCGGCATTTTTAGATTTAGCAGAAAATAGAGCTAAAAGACATATTCCAATGACAATGGAAGATTGGTCTAAGCGGATTGATAAATTTTTGCTTGCTGATGATTTAGATGTTCTAAAAGATGCAGGAAAAATTTCGCATGAGATAGCTTGTGATAAAGCATTAACTGAATTTGAAAAGTATAGAGTAAAACAGGATAAATTATATAAATCAGATTTTGATTTATTATTAGAAGAAATAGATAAATAGTAATTTGAAAGTGAGTTGTTGAGATGGAAATATTAGAATATGGTGATTCCAAAAATGAGAAAATCATTTTGATTCACGGTTTTCAAAGTCCATATCAAATATGGGATGATTATATTAATTACTATAAAAATGACTACTGTGTAATTGTACCGATTCTTGCAGGTCATAATATCAATGAGAAAGAGGATTTTGTATCATTCGATATTTGTGCTAAAGAATTAGAAGAATACTATATTACTAAGTATGGTAATAAAGTTTTTGCAATTTATGGTATGAGTATGGGTGGCATTTTAGCAAGTTATATTTGGAAGAATAAAAATATAGAAATAGAAAAACTAATATTAGAGAGTTCTCCTCTTTTATCTTGGAATAAATTTATGACAAATTATTTTACAAAATGGTATTTGAATATTACTCATAAAACTCAAAATAGAGATGAAAAAACCATAAAACAAGCCATTGGCACTATTATTAGCGAAGATAAAGTAGATGTGTTTTTAGAGTTGTTTGATTATCTGTCGGACAAAACAATAATTAATTGTGTTCAGGAAGTTGGAAAATTTAATTTACCTAGTGATATTAACACACCCAATACAGAGATTTATTATTTTTATGGTAGTAAAATAAATGAGATTTTATTTCGTAAAGTTGCACATTATATGAAGAAAAACTATCAAAATACTACTACTATTTGTTTAAAAGGAAAAGGTCATTGTGAAGATGCACTAATTAATCCCGAAGAACATATTAAAACATTAAATAAAGTATTAAAAAAATAAATTCAAATTACAATTTATAGAGTAGATTTATATCCACTTTTTTCTTTGGGTACAAACATGATCTAATATAATAGATTTATGAGAGAAGTGATGAAAATGAATAATAATCCAATCAACTGCTTGATACCGATTTAGTAAACCCCTCCAAGAAATCCTTATAAATAAAGGGTTTGCAAGCATATAGATCTTACACGTTTTTTTAAAATAACTCAAAAATAACAAAAAATGGCTCAAAATAGTTATTTTTATTCAAAAATAGAGTATTTTTTTAGTTGATACCGCAAGGTAAACCTCTCATCATTTATTAAATAAGAAAGGAGTGAATTTATGTTAGAAGAAGACTTTAAAAAAATAATTGGTAATATAAAGGAAGAAATTTTAAATGCACAAATAAAAGCAATACAACAAATCAATAGCAATTTAATAATGTTATATTTCAGATTGGGAAAGATAGTTTCAGAAAATAAAAAATATGGTAATAATTTTACCAAACAAGTATCTATCGAACTTAAATTAACTTTTCCAAATATAAAAGGTTTTTCAGAAAGAAATATAAGATCAATGAGGCTATTTTATGAAGAGTATAAAGACGATGTAATTTGGCAACAACTTGTTGCCAAATTACCATGGGGTCATAATTTATTATTGATTGAAAAAATTAAAGATAAAAATATAAGAAAAATATATGCAGAAAATGCCATTAAAAATGGATGGAGTAGGAACGTTTTAGCACTTCAAATTGATGCAGAATTTCATAAAAGAATTGGTAAAAGTGATAATAATTTTTCCTTACTATTGCCTCCTAATAATAGTGATTTAGTAAATAATACAGTAAAAGATCCTTACATTTTTGAATTTATTTCATTAAATAATAATTATAAAGAACAAGAATTGGAAAATAATATGGTTTCAAAAATCAAAGATGTGTTATTAGAACTTGGTAAAGGATTTAGTTTTGTAGGTAATCAGTATAAAATATCAGTTAATAATCAGGATTTTTATATAGACTTGTTATTTTATCACTTAGAATTAAGATGTTATATAGTAGTAGAACTAAAAGCTGGAGAGTTTAAACCTGAATATGTTGGACAGATAGGATTTTATGTTACAGCAGTTGATAAATTATTAAAAAAAGAATATGATAATCCTACAATTGGACTATTATTATGCAGAGAAAAAAATAGAGTTACTGTAGATTGGTCTTTACAGTCGGCTAATGTTCCCATTGGTGTTTCAACATATAAATTAAATAATCAGTTACCTAAGAATATATTAGATAAATTACCAACAGAAGAAGAAATTAATCTTCATATATATATGGAAAGTGGTGAAAAAAATGAACAATAGTCCGATTCAATGGTTGATTTCAATTAATTTAAACCCCTTTAGAAAGTATTGCAAAATAAGGGAAAACTCAAAATAACATCTTACATGTTTTATATAAAAATATGTTAAAATAGATAAAATTTAATTAAAAATGACTATTTTTAGTGAAAAATAGTATAAGAATTAATAAGGTGGTTACAGAAGTTAAACCCCCTAGAAATAAATGAGGTGAAAAAATGATATATGTTAATGATTTTGAAACAGGTAAGAAAGCAATAGTAGATAGGTATCCTGAATTAGTGAATAGTCAATTTAAAAGTGATAACTCTGGTTGGACTAATTTTGCAATTAAAGTTGATAATAAATATCTTTTTAGATTTCCAAGAAATGAAGAAGCTTTTGTAGCAATTAATAAAGAGTATAAGATATTAGATGTATTAAATAAAAAATTACCAATTAATATAAAAGTTCCAAAATATATCTATAGTAATTTAAATGATGATTATCCTTTTGTTGGATATGAAATGATTCAAGGTGACTTTTTAACAGAAGATGTATTTAATTCATTAGATGAATCAAAAAAAGATAATATATTAAATAACATGGCTATATTTTTAAATGTATTACATAGTGTTGATTATAAAGAATTAGGATTAGAACCAGTTAATTCAATTGAGTGGTATAAAGATTTGTTTGATAGAGTACAAAAGATATGCTTTAAATATTTTGATCATAATTTGAAAGAGAAAACAATTCAATTATTCAATATGTTTTTCAATGATGAATCAATGCATAATTACGAACCAACACTAGTACATGGAGATTTGAGTGAAGATCATATAATTATTACAAGTGATGGAGTAGGAATAATTGATTTTGGAGATTTAATGGTATTTGATCCAGCATATGATTTAATTTGGGCTTATATATGCGATGTTGATTTTTATAATAAATTATTTAAAAAATATACAGGACATAAGGATAATTATTTTGAACATAGAATAAGAGATTTTCATATTATAAGACCACCTTATGATGGAATAATATATGCTGACGAAATACATGATAATGATATGATAAATGAGCAAATAAAAAAATTAACGCAAAACTTTGATAAAAGAGGTGAATAATATGATTAGATATGCTAATGAAAATGATATTGAAATAATATCAAAATATGACAAACATATTTCTAAAGAAGAATTAGTGAATATAATTAAACTTAAAAGAGTAATAGTAATGTATGAAGGCGATAAATTTGTTGGATGGCTAAGATATAATTTGTTTTGGGATAATACACCATTCATGAATATGTTATATCTTCTTGATAATGAAAGAGGTAAAGGGAACGGTAGTCGATTAGTTATATTTTGGGAAAATGAAATGAAACAAAAAAACTACGAATTTGTTCTTACTTCAACTCAATCAAACGAAGAAGCACAATTTTTTTATAGAAAAATAGGATATGTTGATAGTGGTGCATTATTATTACCTAATGAACCATTAGAAATAATTTTCTACAAGAAATTATAAAATAAAAATGATTGTAATGTTTTAATATTATGATTGGCCATATGACCTAGAGCATATTTATATAAATTGATTACAATTAATTTAAACCCCTAATAAATGTTATAAATTTAGACAGATTAGTACAAAATCTGCCTTTTTTATGCTATAATTTTAATGATTTTAAAAAGGAGTTGATCCAAATGAACGAAGAAAAAGGGTTTAATAAAACCGTAATCAACTGGTATCCAGGTCACATGGCTAAAACTAAAAGATTAATTAATGAAAACATAGATAAAGTAGATATTATATATGAAGTGATAGATGCAAGAATTCCATTATCTTCTAAGATAAAAGATAGCGATATTGAAAACTTGATTAACAAAAAGCCAAGGATTCTTATCATGACTAAGTCTGATTTATGTGATTTATCTAAAACTAATTTGTGGGTTAAATATTACGAGAATGTTGGATACAAAGTAGTTTTAGTAGATCTAATTAATAATAAAGGAGTAAGTAAAATACTTGATGTAACTAATTTGTTATTAAAAGACATTGACGAAAAAAGAGAAGCTAAAGGACTTAATAAACGCCGTTATAGGGCTTTAATTATTGGTATACCAAACGTAGGTAAATCAACTTTAATTAATCGTTTGGTAGGGAAAAAAGCAGCTGTAACAGGAAATAAACCTGGTGTTACAAAGTCACTTTCTTGGATAAGAATAAATAATAACGTTGACTTACTTGATTCTCCTGGAATACTTTGGCCTAAACTTGAAAACGAAGAAGAGTCTTATAACTTAGCAAGTTTTTCTGCTATTAAAGAAGAAATATTACCTAAGGGTAAGGTTGCGTGCTACATATTAGATACCATGTATAAAAAATATAAAGATAACTTAAAAGAAAGATATGGAATTGATGCGTTTGATATAGACGATGTTATTCCAACTTATGATATAATAGGTAAGAAGCGTGGATGCTTAATTAAGGGTGGAGAAGTTGATTATGATAAAGTATCTAACTTAATAATAAATGATTTGAAAGAAGGACGTTTAGGAAAAGTAACGTTTGATGAGGTGAAGTGAAATGGAATTAGATTTAATAGAATATTTGGAAAGTAAAAACTTTGAGCCAGAAGAAATTGCAATTTTTCAAAAAAAATATGGCTCTTATGACAGTGAAAAAATAATACATAAGTTAAATGCAATTTATAAAATATTTAGATATGCTAATTTAACTGATTTAGCTATTAATTCTTTAATAATAAATAATATAGGTATTATAGAACAGTCCGATACCGAAATTATTAAAATAGCATATTCATGGTCAAATACAGGAGTTTTAAGTGAAGCATGTAATAAACCAAGAGGTCTTAACTATAATATGCCATTGAGAATATATTTAAGAAATATGTATTTAAATTCTGGAATTAATTATAATAAATCTCCTATTTCACAATCCGCTTTAACAATGGGAGAAGCTAATTTTCAAAATGATTACAGAGGACCATTAATAGAATCGGGAAAAGAGTTTTATCCAACCTTTGAAAATCTTATTTATATATATGGAAAAGGAGTTACAATAGAAGAAAAGCAAAAGTATTTAGAGGAACTACTAAGTAATTTGTCTTTAAGATGGTACATTATTTGTTTAAGAAAAGAAAAAGAAAAAAATAAAGATAAAGAGGATCAAGGATATGGATCTATATAAATACGAAAAGGATTTATGGGATAAAGGATTTAAAAACGTAGCGGGCTGTGATGAAGCAGGCCGTGGTCCTTTATTTGGTCCGGTTGTTTGTGCATCCGTTATTCTTCCTCATGATTTTAAATTAGAAGGATTAAATGATTCTAAAAAGCTATCTGAGAAAAAAAGAGAAGAGTATTTTCCTATAATTATGGAAAATGCCTTGTCTGTTGGCATTTCAATTATATCTGCTAAAGAAATAGATGAAATAAACATATATGAAGCATCAAGAAAAGGAATGCTTGATGCTGTAGGTAAGTTAAGTGTAAAGCCTGACTTTATAATTACTGATGCAATGCCACTTGATGGGTTTACTAACATACCTCATGAAGCTATTATAAAAGGTGATGCTAAATCAATTACGATAGCATCAGCTTCCGTTATTGCAAAAGTAACTCGTGATCATATCATGTATGAAGAAGACAAAAAACATCCAGAGTATGAATTTTGTAAACATAAAGGATATCCGACAAAAAAACACATTGAACTTTTAAATAAATATGGTATAATTGACGGATATAGGCATACATATGGTCCTGTAAAGAAATATTTAATCGAACATAATAAATAGGAGGCATTATAATTGATGAAAAACTTAGTCATAGTGGAATCTCCAACTAAAACTAAAGCAATTGAAAAATATTTAGGTAGTGATTATAAAGTAGTATCTAGTAAAGGTCACATAAGGGATTTAGCAACTTCTGGTAAGTTTGGTCTAGGTGTTGATATAGAAAATCATTTTGAGCCTAATTATGTTGCTATAAAGGGTAAGAAAAAGGATATTACATCACTTAAAAAAGACGCTAAGGATTCTAAAAAAGTATATCTTGCAACTGACCCGGACCGAGAAGGAGAAGCAATATCATGGCATTTGAAAGACGCACTTGATCTTTCTGATAATGATTATGATAGAGTTGTTTTTAACGAAATTACAAAAGATGTTGTAAAAGACGCTTTTAATCACCCAAGAAAAATAGATATTGATTTAGTGCATAGCCAGGAAACAAGAAGAATATTAGATCGAATAATTGGTTTTAGATTAAGTAAGTTAATGCAGTCTAAAACCGGAGGAAAATCTGCCGGAAGAGTTCAGTCGGTTGCTTTAAAGTTAATCGTTGATCGTGAAAGAGAAATAGAAAGTTTTAAAGCGGAGGAATACTGGAGTATAACTGCTTTATTTGATGATTTAGAAGCAGATTTAGACACCATTGATGGTAAAAAAGCAGATTTAAAAACGGAAGAGGAAACCGATAAAGTACTAAATTCTTTAGGTAAGGACTTTAAGGCTGTAAACTTTGAGAAAAAATTAAAGAAAAAAGCATCAAAATATCCTTTTATAACATCAACCATGCAACAAGAAGCATCAACTAAACTTGGTTTTAGCGCTAAAAAAACGATGCAGATTGCGCAAAAACTATATGAGGGTATTGATATTAAAGATGATACGGTAGGTTTAATCACGTACATGAGAACGGATTCGGTAAGGTTATCTGACGAGTTTATAAAAAGTGCTTATGCATACATAAATGAAAATTATGGGAAAGAGTATGTTGGTTACGTTAAGAAAACGAAGAAAAAAGAAAACGTGCAAGATGCTCACGAAGCAATTCGCCCATCAAGTATAAATAGAACTCCAGAGAGCGTAAAAGAATATTTATCTAAAGATGAATACAAGTTATACGAAATGATTTATTATAGAGCACTTGCATCACTTATGAATGATGCAAAGGTTAATCAGTCCACTTTATCTTTAGAAAATAACAACACTATATTTAAAGCTACTGGTCAGGTATTAGTGTTTGATGGTTATTTAAAAGTTTATGCGAAATTTGAAACTAAAGAAGATAAGATAATACCTGAATACAAAACGGGTGATGTTTTAACGGCAAACGAAATAAATAAAGAACAACACTTTACTAAGCCACCGGCAAGGTATACCGAAGCTAAGTTAATTAAAGCAATGGAAGATTTGGGAATAGGAAGACCTTCTACATACGCATCAACCATTACTACGTTAACCCAAAGAGGATACGTTAAAATAATTGAAAAGAAGCTTAATCCAACTGAAATTGGTATTGAAACAAATGATAAATTGCAAGAGTATTTTAGTGATTTGATAAACGTTAAATATACCGCTAAGATGGAAGAGGACTTAGACAAGGTAGCAGAAGGTAAAAAAGTATGGTATAAAATATTGGAAGACTTCTATAAAGATTTTGAACCTGAAGTAGAAAACGCATTTTCTAAAATGGAGAAAAAAGAAGATGAACAAACCGGTGAGGTATGTCCTAAATGCGGAAGACCAATGGTTATTAAAAATGGTAGATATGGTAAGTTTGAGGCATGCTCTGGATATCCTGAGTGTAAATATATAAAACCAAAAGAAAAAAAGCCTGTGGTTGAGGTTTGTGATTGCCCTAAATGCGGTGGTAAAATAGTTGAAAGAAAAACGAAAAAAGGAAAAGTTTTTTACGGATGTGGTAACTTTCCAAAGTGTAAAGTAGCCGTATGGGATAAACCTACTGGAGAGTTATGTCCAGAGTGTCATAGTCTTCTTGTAACGGATAAAGATGGAAACGTTAAATGTTCTTCTTGTGATTATAAGAAATAAAACTTTAAATTAAAGAGAGTAATTTGATATTGCTCTTTTTTCTGTTATTATATTGAACTAAGAAAAGAGGAATAAAATGAATATTGATAAAAAAGTAATGGTTTTTAAAAACGATGTTTCATCTAACGATAAAATGGAAAAAAGATACGTTAAATTTTTAGATGATGAAAAAAAGTATGCCATTTTTTACATGCCACTTGTTGCACCTTCTAACTTTAAAAGTTACATAAAAGAAAATGAAATATATGAAGCATACTTAATAAAAGATCATGATGCTTTAAAAAAATATCAAGATAACATATATACGTTTGTGAGTGATAATGGAGCGTATGAGGTGAACCATGGCCTTATAAAAGAGGAAAACTACGTGTTATTAGTAGATTATGGAATGCAAATAAACCTTAATTTACCTAAGTATTCTTATGAAATAAAAGATGATTTTATTTATCTTTCTAAATATAAAAACAATAAAAATGGTTTTTGTTATGTAGCAAATGATGATGTTAATGATAATTTAAAAAGGATAATGATTAAAACAGAATCATTTATTCCTGGTGTTTTATACATTAATCCACTTAGCTTAGAAAGTGATAAGAAAAAGAGTTTAAAACGTAAATAACATTAAATTAAAGTAAATTGCACAATCTGTTTTCCTTTGATAGATAAATTACCTTAGGGCCATTATATATAATTGTATAACTTGCACATTAATTGTGCACTTCTTTTTTTTAAATACACAATTTATTTTTTTTTACACTTCAAACATATATGTGTTTACTTTTAGTTAAAATTGTGTTATTCTTAATAAGTCAGTATAAAAATATGTTAATTAATTGATTTATTATTATTTTTCGGAATATAATATTATCGATAAAAGAGGTTGATTACATTGAGTTTAATGGGTAAGATATATAAAGATAAAGAGTTTATGAGTGTTGCAAAGCCAATTTTAGAGCATAAAGAGTTTTTAAAGACAAAATCGATTGTTCACCATGGTAACACTAGATATAATCATTCTGTAAGAGTTGCTTACATTGCTTATAAATTATCTAAAATGTTTGGTTTTGACACCTCAAGCACCATAAGAGCAGGTGCACTTCATGACTTTTTCTTAGTAAGGGATGATAAAAACATCGCGTCATCAACTAAAATGCTAATAGAGCATCCTAAAATGGCTAAGGAAAATGCTATTAAGTATTTTGGTGTAAATGAAAAAGAACAAAACATAATAGAATCTCATATGTTTCCAATATCATCAGTTGCTCCAAAGTATAAAGAAGCATGGATTGTTACTTTATCTGATAAGTTAGTGGCAATGATTGAAGGTGCTGGACAGGCAAGAGCACAAATAGGTGTTTGGATGCTTTTCTTAATTAATTTCATAAGATAGAAAAAATACATAAGGAGTTAACTTATGTATTTTTTAATTTAGTATTTTAAATAAAACGTTATATATAATAGCAATAACAATAAGAATAATACCAATGATAAAGTATTTATAGTTTTTTATTCTATTATTTTTCATATAATCACCTTAATTTATATAAAAAAATGGCGTCCCCGGCGCGATTCGAACGCGCGACCCCTCGCTTAGGAGGCGAGTGCTCTATCCAGCTGAGCTACGAGGACACAAGTTAATTATAACATAAATTCTTATAATATGTTATAATTATTATGATTTTTATTAAAGAGGTAGATAAATATGAAAAGAGCAGTTGTATTATCCGGCGGCGGCGCTAAAGGTGGATATGAAATAGGTGTTTGGAAAGCACTTAGAAGATTAGACATTGATTATGATATAGTAACTGGTACTTCTGTTGGTGCTTTAATAGGTGAGTTAATGGTTCAAAAAGATTATGATAAAGCACTTAAATTATGGTATTTTATGGATTATAGCAAGGTTATGGACATAGAGATAAACGGACGCTTTAGCACCAAAAAAGGAAGAGAAGAAATTGTTAAAAAGTATGCTAAAGGTGCTGTTAAAGGAGGAAGAGAGCTTACTGGTTTAAAGAAAATAGTAGATGATTTATATGATGATGATAAGTTTTTTTCTTCAAACGTAGATTATGGGTTAGTAACTGTTTATTTTCCTTCTTTTAAACCTAAGTACGTTGTAAAATCTAAACTAAAAAAGGATGAGGTAAAAGATTATTTAATGGCATCTAGTGCTTGCTTTCCTGCGTTTAAAATGTATAAAATAGGTAAAAACTCTTTTATAGACGGTGGCTATTATGATAACTTGCCAATTAATTTAGCGATTAAATTAGGAGCAGAAGAAGTAATAGCAGTTAACACGGGAGCAATTGGAATAACAAGAAAAGTAAAAAATGATAAAGTTAAAGTAATTAATATAAAGCCAAAAAATGACATTGGAAACTTCTTGGCATTTGAAAAAAAGTATGCACGTCGTGCGATTGCTTTCGGATACAATGATGCGATGAAAACCTTTGGAAAGTTGGAAGGTGACTTATACACTTTTAGATTAGGATCTTTAAAAAGAAATTATGATCGTAATATAAGTAGGTTTATTGATAATGTTGAAAAATACATCCCCGAGTTAATTAGCAAACTAAGATATAAAAAAATATTAAATAAGAATAATTTTGATGCGTTTAACAAAGTACTTGAAAATACCGCAAAAGCATTTTTAATAGATGAGGCTAATATTTATAGAACATCATTTTTAAACATGAAAATAAAAAGAGAATACATAAGAACTAAAATAACTTCGTTTAATAAAATAAAAAGAAAGATAAAAACAAAGGCACTAAAGAAAAACTACATAAATAAAGAACTTATTATTTATATATATCATCTGTTAGATGATTATGAAAAAAATAAAAAAACGATCGCTAGCATATCTTTATTTTTCTTTGATGCGTTTTTATCAGCGATATACTTAAAAACGATAATGAGGTAAATTATGAAAAAGAGTTTAAAACCGATTATTAAAGATGATATTAAAAAAATTAGTATAAACAGTATTACAAACGAAGATAAAATAGAGGACTATTTATTTGAAAATGAAGAGTGCATAATTAACTTTAAAAACGTAGAATTTAACGGGTGTGCTTTTAAAAACGTTAGCTTTAATAAATGTCCAATTGAGGATACTGATTTTATTGATTGCGCTTTTGAATCATGTGATTTATCAAATATTGATATAAAAGAAAAATTGTTTTTAAGATGTTCTTTTAAAAATTGTTCTTTAGTAGGTGCATCCATTATAGAATCAAGCATAAAACAAACTGTGTTTTTAGAATGTAATTTAAAATACGCAAATATTTCGTGCACTTTAAAAGACGTAAGTTTTATAAACTCTTTAATGAATGACATAAGGTTATTTCAAAATAAATTAAATAATGTTATAATTAATAACTGTGATTTAACAAATGCAGAAGTTTATAACACCAGCCTTAAAAACATTGATTTATCTACTTGCAAGATAGATAATATTAATGCTGATATGGATAGTATAAAAGGTGTTACAACCGATATGATTGGTGTTATTCATCTAGCAAGAATATTTGGCGTAAACGTACACTTATAAGAAAGGAAATCATTATGAACGAAATAGAAGAAAGTATAAAGATAAAAACTTTTGATAAAGAAATTAATTATATAAATAATCCAAGGTATAAAGAAAACATTAAGATATTAATTGATTTACTTCCTGATTATTTTTTTACAGTTCCCGCATCATCAACTGGTAAGTATCATCCTTCTTTTGCATTAGGAGATGGTGGACTTGTTCGTCATACTAAGGTTGCGGTTAGGATTGCTAAAGAATTATTTAATGATGAAAGTGTATCAGGAGCATACACCCATAATGAAAAAGATTTAATGATGATGGCGTTAATCATGCATGACGGATTAAAATCAGGTCTTAAAAAATCACAGTACACTAACTTTGATCATCCACTACTTGTTAGTAATTACATAAAAGAAAACAAAGATAAATTAACATTAAATGAAAAAGAAGTAAACTTTTTATGCAGCGTAATAGAAAGTCATATGGGTCCTTGGAACACTAATAATTATTCAAACGTTGTGTTACCAAAACCAGAAACTAGGTATCAAAGATTCGTTCACATGTGTGATTACTTAGCAAGTAGGAAGTTTTTAGACGTTAAATTTGATAAAGATAACAACATAATAGATTAAATACGTAAACATACGTATTTTTTTAAATAATGTAGTTGACAATATGAACATATATTCATATAATGTAAGTATATGAGCAATCATTCATATAGAAAGAAGGTTAACATGAAATTATTAGATGAAGATAAAATAATAGATTTATCAGAGTTGTTTAAGATATTTGGTGATTCTACCCGTGTTAAGATAATAAACGTACTTTTAGATAACGAGTTATGCGTTGGTGATATTGCGGATAAAATAAACGTTAGTCAATCAGCGGTATCACACCAGTTAAGAATTTTAAAAGATTCTAAATTAGTTAAGTTTAGAAAAGAAGGTAACATGACATACTATTATTTAGCGGATGATCATGTTGAGAAAATATTTAAGATGGGATGTGAACACGTAAATGAAGCTTAGATATAACATTAGTAACTTAGATTGTGCTAATTGTGCAAATAAAATAGAATGCGCTTTAAATAAAGATAAAAAGATAAATAAGGCCGTTGTTAATTTTTCTAAGTTATCTGTTATGGTTGATACAGATATTAATAAAAATGTTAAATCATACGTTCAAAAAATAATAGATAAAACAGAACCAGGAGTTATGTTATTAGATAAAAAAGAGTCTTTTGACATTAAGAAAAAGGTTTTAAAAGATGTTTTAAGACTTGCTATTGGTATCGTTTTAGCACTTCTTGGAACTTATCTATTTAAAGACATAGTATCAAATATCCTAATAATATTAGGGTACGTTGTTCTTTTATTTAGAACGGCATCTAACGCTGTTAAATTAATTTTTAAATCAAAGACGATAGATGAAAACCTACTTGTTACAATATCTTGTGTTGGGGCTTATTTTACCAATAACATAAGTGAAGGATTAATGGTTATCGTACTTTATGAAATAGGAAAAATACTTGAAGAAATAGCGGTTAACCGTTCAAGAAAGTCAATTAGTGATTTAATGGATATAAAGCCAGAATACGCTAATTTAAAGACCAAGGAAGATACTATTAAAGTATCACCAGAAGATGTTAAAAAAGGTGATGTAATACTAATTAAAAAGGGTGAGAAAGTACCTTTAGACGGCATTATAATAGAAGGTGATGCTAAACTTAATGTTGCTGCTTTAACCGGTGAAAGCACTTTAAGAAAAGCAAGTGTTAACGATGAAGTGTTAAGCGGAAGCGTTAACGAAGATGGCACTTTTTTACTTAAGGTAACAAGTTTATATGATGATAGTACGGTAGCTAAAATCTTAAACTTAGTAGAAAGTGCAGGAGATAGAAAAGCAAAAACAGAAACCTTTGTATCTAAAGCTGCTAAGATATATACACCAGTTGTACTTATTCTTGCAATATTAATTACGATATTCTTACCATTATTATTTAACGTTGATTTTAATGACGCGATTTATAGAGCACTAGTATTTCTAGTAATATCTTGTCCTTGCGCAATTGCAATAAGCGTTCCTTTAAGTTATTTTTCAGGAATTGGAAGAGCAAGCAAAGATGGTATATTAATAAAAGGTAGTGACTATTTAGATGCTTTAGGACACGTAAATGAAATAATATTTGATAAGACGGGTACTATTACAACTGGTAAGGCAAGTAGTTATAAACTAGATATATTAAATAAAGATTATAAAAAAGAAGATGTAATAAACTATTATTTAAAGGCAGAAAAACTATCTAACCATCCAATTGCAGTATCAATTGTTAATATCTTTAATAAAAAGGTTAAAACGGATGATGTTAAAGATTTTAAAGAAGTATCAGGTAAAGGTGTTTCATGCACTATAAATGGTAATAAGGTAAAAGTTGGATCAAGTAAGTTTTGCAAAAGTAAAGAAGATGATAATGGCATTTACTTAAATGTAAATGATAAAGTAGTTGCAAAACTAGAGTTAGTAGATGGTATTAAAGAAGGGGTAAAAGACGCTATTAACGAGTTAAAAAGTGAAGGTATAACAGTTAAGATGTTTACGGGCGATAATAAGGATGCCTCACTTTCTATTGCGGGTAAAGTAGGCATTGATAACGTATGTTATGAACTACTTCCAGAAGATAAATATAACTTACTTGAAAAAGAAATAAGAAAAAGTAATGTTGGTAAAACAGCATTCGTTGGAGATGGCATCAATGATGCTCCATCACTTGCCCTTGCGGACGTTGGAATATCAATGGGCGGTGTTGGTCAAGCAAGCGCGATAGAAGCATCAGACGTTGTTATAATGACTGATGATGTATCAAAGATAAATGACGGTATTAAAATATCTAAAAAAACAAGTAAGATAATCAAACAAAACTTAGTTTTTGCAATAGGAGTTAAGGTGCTTGTATTAATACTTAGTGCTTTAGGTATTGCATCCATGTGGCAAGCTGTTTTTGCAGATACCGGAGTTACTTTACTTACTATTTTAAATACGACTAGAATTCTTAAAAAATAGTAAAATAAAATACATTTTTATTGTATTATTAAATATAATATGATAGAATGTATTTAGCTTGCCTCCTTAGTTAAGTGGTATAACGCAGCCATGGTAAGGCTGAATTGCAAGTCCGATTCTTGCAGGAGGCACCATTGGGAAATCTGTTCGAACTATTCGAACTTTTGATATAGGAATCAATCAGAAATGATTGATTTTTTCGTTTATATGAAAAAATCAACCTAGAAGAAAGGTTGGTGTTTATGATTAATGTAATCAAACAAGAAATTGATATGGAGGAGTCTTTAAGAAAAAGATTAGAGATTATCTGTGATTTTTGTAATGCTACTCCAACGTTTATAAATGGTAGTATAAGAAGAATTGATAAAACTAATTTAAGTTACATTGAACCACACAGAATTATTATTAATGATATGACTTTTCTTGCTTTTAATTACTCTAATGAAATCTATATTAATAACTTGAGTAAAAAGATTAAACTAGCAGAACTTGAAAACTATATTAAATCACACTAACTATTCCCTACAAATGGGGTATAGACAAAGCTTGTAAAATATTGTAGAATAAGACATCAATAAATGACATGCAGTATCGTTATTTTTAGAAATGGGGTACTTTATGAAAGAACGATTTATTGATACTTTAAAATTAGTAGTAAATGTTTTATATGAGGAGTCAAATACCGTTAGTGTTTAACTAGTAGTTTTTGACTCCTCTTTTTTGAAAATAAGAAAAAGGGAGATGATAATCAATGTATGATGATGTGAAAAAAGTTGCAGGAATATATATTAGAGTATCAACAGAAGACCAAGCAAGAGAAGGTTTTAGTTTACCAGAACAAGAAAAGCGTTTAAGGGCTATGTGTGAGTACAAAGGTTATGAGATATATGATGTGTACCAAGATGCTGGAATAAGTGCCAAAACGGGTAATAAACGTCCAGAATTTGAAAGATTATTACAAGATATAAAAGATAGAAAATGTAACACCATAGTAGTTTTAAAACTAGATAGACTTACACGTTCTGTTTATGACTGGGAAAATATTTTAAAGTTTTTAGAAGAAAACGAAGCATATTTAGACTGTGCGAATGATGATATTAACACCACTAGTGCAAATGGTAAAATGATAAGTCGTATTTTAACATCAGTTAGCCAACAAGAAATTGAAAGAACTAGCGAAAGAACAAAGGTTGGACTTGCTGGTGCAATTAAAGCAGGACATATTCCTCATAAAGCCCCTTTAGGTTACACTAGGAAAGATAAAACTTTAGTACCTGACATGAAAACAAAAGATGTTGTCATTAGAATTTTTGACTTATATCATAGTGGTTTATCTTATCAAAAAATAAAAAATATTTTTAATGAAGAAAAAGTATTAGGAAAAACAAATTGGTATGATACGACTATTTTAAAAATATTAGAAAATGAAATTTATAAAGGGGATTTTGTTCATGGTAAAAGAACAAAACACCCTACTTATTACAAAGATGTCGTAGAGCCTTTAGTATCAAAAGAATTATGGGAGGAATGTCAGGTGCAACAGAAAAAGAATTCTAGGTCCTATCAAAGAACACTTACTTATTTGTTCTTGCAAAAGTTAAAATGTCCTAAATGTGGCAGAATATTAGGTGGAAAAGCAACAACTAAGAAAAATGGTAATTCGTATTTTTATTACTATTGTAACGATTGTAAACTTACTATAAAAGAAGCAGTAGTAGAAGAATATATCAGTCAGTTCATAGATGACATTGTGGAATATGATAGTGTTGTTAATCAGTTTTTCCTACCAATGATTAAGCAAAAAATAGAAAACCCAAAAGAAGAAATTGAGGCAGAATTAAAAAAAGAAAAAGATAAGTTCAAAAGAATTAGAGAGGCATACGTTAATGAAGTATTTACTTTAGAAGAATATGATGCTGAACGTAAAAAAGTAGAAAACACTATTGCTGATTTAGAAGAAAAATTAAGTGAATCAGAAATCTGTGATGAGTTAAAATTTACTCCTGAAGATATACTTATCAAACGAGATATAGACTACATCAATTCAATTAAATACCCTGAAAAGTTTAAAGAATATAATAAACGTTGGAAAGATTTTACAAGAGAAGAAAAAGCCGATTTGATTATGAATTATGTTGAAGAAATCACTTTAAAACAATTTAATAATAAACTTTGTGTTGTAGATTTTGTTAGATTTAGAGAGTCAGTCGCTAACTCTATGAATGATTTATATAGAAATGGTTTTCTTGATAAAAATGAAACAGCAGTATTTGGAAACGTTATAGGCTCTATTCGTTTTAGTGAGTATAGAGATGAAAATGAGGTATGGCAACATATATTGAGATTAAGACAATTCTATGATGTTAAGTTTTACCAAGCAATTTATAATACAGAAAAACAGGTGTTTTATTTCGATTTTAAAGAAGATAATAAAGCAATTGTTAGAGTATTCCCTATGGAAGATTACCGTAAAATAGATCCTGATGTAAAAATGAAAGAATATGATATTGGGGTATTATATGTTGTTAAAGATGACGGAACTTTACTAGAAGATAATGAGGCAGTGTTTAAATATATTCCTGATAAAACAGACGGTGTAATTACTAGAGAAGAAATGGTAAGTGGAGTATCATTTGCAAAAGTAAAACCAGCCAATGAAATTGGGTTAGAAGAATGTACAGTATATGAAGAAGAATAAAATGCGTGGCACGTTTTGTTTGCGAAAGCAAATGAAAGTGGAGAAAAGCATTTTATATGACTTATGTAATTTTGTTTTATTGTGGTAACTTTAAAACAATATGGAATAAGTCTAAAAGGGTTCTAGGGAATATCCCTAGCCCACAGGTTATTTTGATGTTTACGTCAAAATACCTAGGGGGTTAAATATTTTGTCAGAGCCAAAATATATCTATGAAAGGAGGCTAAAATTAATGAGTACCTTATCTTATTCATTACATCTTGGTAGTGATAAAAACAGAAAACCGTCATCAAGAAATATGGCAAAAAGTAATGCTTCTGGCTCGACCTCTTTATCTAACAATGCAATTCAAAATGCAAGAGGCTTATCAAGAGTTGATAAACATAATTACCGTAAATATGATAATAATACAGAACTAATTGAAATAATAAGAGGTACTTCCTCTCTTTATGATGATGTCAAAAAACTTTATGAGGAAGAATTTAAAGAGGCAGTAGATGAATATAATTCTAGGCAAACAAGAGATGATAGAAAGATTACTGATTATTTCAAAAAGATAAGTGATAATTCTAAAAATGACCTTGCTTGTGAAATCATCATTGAACTTGG
>DVMT01000044.1 GCA_018714855.1 Candidatus Aphodocola excrementigallinarum | reverse complement strand
TGTTGGTTAAAGAGTTAAATGCAACTTATTTTTAGAAAATTTTAAAACTTGCATTTAGTTGTTTAATAATGTTTAATAACAAACTATCAATTGTTTTCTTAAAGGTGTTTGTGAAAGGAAGTAAAACAATGAAGAAAGAAAGATTAACTATTGAAGATAGAATTTTAATTGAAGAATTATTAAGGCAAAATTATAAATTAAAGGATATCGCAAAAGCAATTGGCGTTTATCCATCTACTATTTCTAGAGAAATTAAATTTAGAAGAAAAGGAAATGAAAAATTTGAAACCTGTCATAAAACTAATAGATTCCCTTTTGTTTGTTCTAATTGTAATAACAAACGTTGGTGCAATAAAAGAAAATACTATTATAATTATAAAGAAGCGCAAAAAGATTATGACAATAAACTCAAATATTCTAGAATTGGCATCGATATGTCTATTGATGAAGTTGAATACTGGAATAATTATTTTAAAGACAAAATTAAAGATAAAAATCAACCTATACTTCATATATTTAAAAATATTGAAAATAAATTCCCTAAAACAATCCAGTCATTTTACAAATACGTTCACAAGGGTTACTTTTCTAGTATAAATGATGAAATGCTCGCAAGATCTTTTAGTTATAAACCTAGAAAGAAAAAAGAAACTATAAAAACAATTTCTAAAGATAATGTTATTAAAAAAGGCAGAAAATACGAAGATTTTATAGAATACACAACTAATAACCCAAATACTAATATAATTGAAATGGATACTGTTATTGGTAAATTTGAAGATACATATTGTATTATGACATTATACTTTAGAAGAAGTAAATTAATGCTTATGTTTCTAATAAAAAAATATAAACCTTCTGAAATAACTAAAATATTTACTTCTATTAGAAAAAACTTAGGTGATGATTTATTTAAAGAAATGTTTGAAGTGATTTTAACCGATAATGGTTGGGAGTTTTCTAAACCGGAAGATATAGAATTTAATTATGAAACTGGAGAAAAGCTTATAAATGTTTTTTATTGTGAATCATACTCCTCTTGGCAAAAAGGAGGCATTGAACGCAATCATGAGTTTATAAGATATATAATACCAAAGGGAATAACGTTTGATAATTTAACAAAAAAGAACGTTACTGATATGATGAATAATATCAATAACGTTCAACGTAAAACTTTAAACTATCAAACACCATATCAATTATTCACACAAAAATATGGTGTTCAAGTCTCTAAAAAACTTCATCTTAAAGAAATTAAAAAAGATGAAATAAATTTGGGATATAAATTAATACAAAAATAATCCCTAAAAAAGAAAACAATTGATACGAATATTTTAAATTAAAAGTTGCATTTAATTTTTGAAAAAAACTTCAAAAATCTTTTTTGCGTACAATATTTTCCTTTTTCTTAATATTATTTTACTCTTTTTCTTCTAAAAAACAAGGATTAATTTGCATTAACCCTTTTAATCACATCATTTTCTTCAAAGTTGCATTTTACTATTTAACTAACATCCATATAGCATAAATAAACAAAGTAAAAGAGCCTAATAAAAATGAGTATTTACCTATTTTAGATGACAATATATTACCAAGTACAAACCCTAATAACGTGAATGAAAAACTAATAATGCAAAAAGTACTTAATGCAAGCACTAAATTATTACATAAATAGCTCAATCCTATTCCAACGGATAAACTATCAAAACTAACTGAAAAAGAAAATATTAACGTACCTATTAGGTTTAATGACCTTATTTTAGGTTTTTCTTCAAAAAAATGCGTAAACATATCAATTGATAAAAGAAGAAATATACAAAACATAACATATCTAGGCTTTATTATTGTGTAATCAAATATAGATATACCAATAAAATTACCAATTAATGGCATAAAAAAGTGAAACAAACCAACTGTCATAGCGGTTATAATAACACTTTTTTTACTTAACTTATTTATTCCATAAGAAAAAGCTAAACTAAAAGCATCCATACTAAGACTTACTGCGATTAATATAATGTTAATGATGGTAAATCACCTCTACATTATATTATTACTAAACACTTAAAAATATTTTTCAATTATCTCTTTTATAAAAGATTTATACTCAACTTCCGTAGTATCATCGGTTTCTTCGGCCTCCATTAAACATAATGGTGGAAATAATACGCACCAAAAATTATCGCCTTTTCCCTCTCCTAAAGTAACAAGTAGTGACTCATAGTATCCCTCATCATAAACAACGCCTTTATATTCTTTTTCTGGAAACTCATGCATTCCATAATCTATCGTATAAGAGTATTCTAAATCTTTTGTTTCTTCTTTTAAAATGTTATTAAAATTATCCATGTTATTATTAATTGCCCCACGAGCTTCACTTATGTTTTTTGTACTTTTTAAAAGCATGTATAATTCATTTTGCATCTTTTTAGCAATATCCTGTTTTATTTTTTGATCCCTTGGTGAGTTGCTATTAGCAAGCACTCTAAACCTAATTGCAGAATCAGGTATTTTAATGGTTTCGTTTTCTTCTGCCCTATTATAAACAGTAAACAAAGTTAAACCAGCAAGAATAATAAGTATTATTTTTTTCATATAAAAATCACCCTCTATTATTTAGTGAGTGATCTTTAATAATTATATACAAAAACAAACCTGTTTTTACCCGACAAATCTTTTTTGGTTTCGACTTTTACGTCTTTTAAATATTTTTTTGCTAATGAACTTACATCTTCATTTTGACTACAGCCTATCTCAAAAGCAATTAAAAACTTATCATTTAACACGTACTTGGCGTCTTTTAAAATACTTTCGTAAAACTCTAAACCGTTATTCTTAGCATACAAAGCAATATTTGGCTCATTGTTTTTTACAATATCCTCAATTTCTTCATCTTCTTTTATATACGGCGGGTTACTTACTATTATATCTACTTTTAATTTTTTATCTATGTAAGGTTTTAACATATCTCCTTCAAAAAAAGTTACATCAGCATTTGTTTTTGTAGCATTTTTATAAGCGACTTCTAATGCTTTTTTACTAATATCTGATGCATATACGTTTATTCCAAGTTCTTTTGATAGGGCAATTGCAATAGCACCAGAACCCGTTCCAACGTCAATTATTAAAGGATTTGAAAAGTCCTTGCTTCGTTTTATTACCTCTTCTACTAACTCTTCTGTCTCACGTCTTGGAATTAAAACGTTTTGGTTAACATCAAGTACGTATCCATAAAAATCAACGTCTCCAACTATGTACTGAACAGGTTTTCCCTCTTCTAATAACTTAATTGCATCATTTATATTACCTTTATAATATTTTTTTAAATACTCTATTTCTTTTTTCATGCTATTCACCTTCATAAATAATTAACGGAACAAGCATTTCATCAACGGTTATCCCTGAGTGTGCTGATTTATGCATGTGCCCATTCTTATCATATCTAATTGCTTTGTTACCCACTGCTATGGCAAAGTAATCTCCTAAAGCATCATCAAAATATTTGTTTTTTAAACCCGTACCATATAACTTCTTTTGGATTACCTCTTGTTTTGACATTATTATAAAATCATCTTTTAACACTTTTTTTACCTCTAAAGGAAAAGTTTTTTTATACTCATCTTTAACTCTAAATACAGCCACTCTTGAGTCTCCTGAAAAATCTCCTTTTAACATGTTAATAATGTTTGGATAATCGCTAAGGGTTATATAACTTACGTTTAAATGGCCATGATCCGCAAGGGCAATAACAATGGTATCTTTTAAGCTTTTACATAGCTTTTTAAAATTCCTATCAAGTTTTTTTAAAACCTTTTTTTCCTTTTTTGTATCAAGCCCGTACTTATGAAAAGTATGATCTGGTTCGTTACAATAAAAGTAAACGTAGTTTTTTAAACCATTATTACATATTTTCTTTATTTTCTCTCTAGCCTGTTTAAAAGATGGTCCGTGCGTAGGGTAATACGTTATTTTACTTCCAAGACATCCTTCTTTCTTACTTACCTTAGATATTACCGGCTCATATTTTAAAAGTGTTTTAGCAATGTTATAATCCGTTATTTTTTCTTTAGTACCTTTTACGTAATTTCTAGCTAGCGTAATTACTTTATCATAGCACTTAAAATACATATCCCATCCGAGCCATCCGTGTTCTATTGGGCATAGGCCTGATTCTACGGTTGTTCTTGCGGACATAGTAGTTGTTGGAAAACAAGATGATATATCGCCTATCAAATACTCATTTAAAAAAGGGCAATACTTTTCGTTTCTTTTTAAAATGTTGTATCCTAAGCCATCAAATAACGCTAAAACTACGTTTTTTGGCTTTTTCTTTTTTAAAACATCATCTAACTTACCTAAAGATTTATGTTTATGGTAAATATTAAAGTATTTTAAAATGGATGACATAACGTTTACTAATCCGTTATCATAATCTGGAAATAAAGTTTTCATCTAAATACTCCTTTATAATCATTTTACCATATTATACTTAAAAAGCTGAAGAATTATTCTCCAGCTAACTTTCTTCTTTGATCTTCTGTTATTAAAGCTTCAATTATATCATCTAACCTACCATTCATAACTCTATCTAACGTATTTGTTGTATAACCTATACGATGATCAGTTACCCTGTTTTGCGGATAGTTATAAGTTCTTATCTTTTCAGATCTGTCACCTGTTCCTATCTTACTTCTTCTTTCGGCACCAATTTCTTTTTCTTGTTCTCTCATCTTTAGATCATAAACTCTTGACTTAAGAATCTTAAGACCTTTTTCTTTATTTTTTATCTGACTTCTTTCAGTTTGAGAATATACTACGATACCCGTGGGTATATGAGTAAGTCTAACGGCACTATCGGTTGTGTTAACTCCTTGTCCACCATTACCAGATGCCCTTGTTATATCAATTCTAACATCATTCATATCAAGGTCTAAATCAACATCATCAACTTCTGGCATAACAAGTACGGTTGCTGTTGAGGTATGAACTCTTCCTTGAGACTCAGTTTGAGGAACTCTTTGAACTCGGTGTGCTCCTGATTCGTATTTTAATTTAGAGTATACGTTTTTTCCTTTTACCATAAATGATATTTCAGAATATCCACCGGAAGAACCAGGCGTACTTCCTAAGTTTTCTATGGTAAAGCCTTGGTTTTCAGCATATTTAACGTACATGTTATAAAGGTCACCTGCAAAGATATTAGCTTCATCTCCACCTGCTGCACCCCTTATTTCAACGATGATGTTTTTACCATCGTTAGGATCTTTAGGTAATAAAAGAATCTCTAATTTCTTTTCTAACTCTTTTTGTTTAGCTAAATCCTTTTCTTCCTCTTCGAAGGCAAACTCTGCCATCTCCGGATCTTTTGAAAGTTCTTTAGCATCTTCATAATCCTTTTTAACCTTTAAGTATTCATTATAGCAATCAATTATTTCTGATAAATCTGACTGTTCTTTAGATAATTTAGTAGTTTTAGTAACATCACTTATGACTTCTGGTTTAGTTAATTCGTTAGTAATATAATCATATCTTTTTTTTATATCTTCTAATCTTTCAAACATTTAATCATCCATTTCTTCTTCTGTTACCACAACTAAATCACCTAAATCTTCCATGTCATCTTCATCATCATTTTCAAATGAATCCATATCAGGTTCAACAGCCTCATCTTCAGTTCCTTCTATGATTTCTTCTTGCTCATCTTCTTGATCTTCATCCTCGTCTTCATCATCAACGACAAGTTTTACCGCATGTAATTCTTTTAAGTCCCATTTTGCATCATCAAGCAAAATAAACCTTTTATCAGTTGTTAAGTTAGTATAAAAATCACCTATCATGTCCATCATTTGATCTTCATTTATGTTAAGTAAAGAACATACTTCTTTAAATAACTCTGGAGTTGTCTTAGGTTTTTTATCCTCCTTTAATATTTCATAAGCTATATCAGTATAAGATAAAAGTTCTAACTCCTCTAAAGGCATTTGTCTTATATTCATTTTAATTCCTCCTACATTTTATCAGGTGCCGTAACACCAATTAACTTTAAAGCGTTTTTTATAGTTATCTCTACGGTTTTTATCAAGCCTAAATATTGTTCTGATTTACTAACATCATCAGTTAATATTCTATGTTTACCATAATAATTATGGAACAAACTTGCAAGTTCATACACGTAATTAGTAATTAAGTGTGGTTCTTTTTTTAATGCGGATGTTTTTACAACTTCCATAAACTCATAAACCTTAAGCATTAACGCTTTTGAATCCATATCCGTTATATTATTTACATCAGTTTTTATTTTTAAACCTTTATTTTTAGCTTCACTTAATATTGAACAGATTCTTGCGTGTGCGTATCCAACGTAATAAAATGGGTTTTCGTTTGATTTTTTCAAAGCTAGGCTTATATCAAAATCCATCTGACCATCAAGTGATCTTTCAGCGAAGAAGTATCTTGCACAATCACATCCTACTTCATCAACCAGCTCAGAAATAGTTATATTACCACCGGTTCTTTTACTCATTTTAACAACTCTTCCGTCTTTAAGCAACCTAACCATTTGTAAAAGTCTTACCTCTAATTTATCTTTATCATAGCCTAAAGCTTCAATACTTGCTTTAAGACGTGATACATAACTATGATGATCCGCCCCAAACACGTCTATTAAATAATCAAAACCACGGTCAAACTTATCTAAATGATATGCAATATCAGGAACTAAATACGTATAACTTTTGTCTTTCTTTATTAATACTCTATCCTTATCATCACCATATACCGTTGTTTTAAGCCATAAAGCGCCATCATTTTCATAAGTTAAGCCTTTTTCTTTTAATATTTTTAAAGACTCTTCTATTCTTCCTTTAGCACGAATAGCTTTCTCACTAGTCCAAACGTCAAAACAAACTCCAAAAGATGATAAATCATTTTTAATTATGTTAAGAAGGTAAGAAACTCCAATTTCTTTAAAATACTCTAAATCTTCGTTTAGCTTTGTATTCTTGTTTTCATCATATATCATTTTAGCTATATCTATTATCTCATTACCATAATAACCGTCTTCTGGCATGTTTTCTTCTTTGCCACATAAACCTTTATATCTTTCTTTAATCGATATTCCAAGGTTATTTATTTGGTTTCCAGCATCGTTTATATAATACTCTTTAGTAACGTTATATCCCGCAAAAGACATAATATTAGCTAAGTTAGAACCGTATGCTGCACCACGAGCCGTACCTAAGTGAAGAATGCCAGTTGGATTTGCACTTACGAATTCTATATCTATTTTCTTTCCTTTTCCAACATTACACTTACCATAATTATCACCATCATTTATAACATTTGATATACCGCTAAAAACATATTCATCTTTTAGGTAAATATTAATAAAACCAGGATTAGCAATTTCTATTTTTTCTATTTTGTCAGAATAATCTATGGCATCCTTTATCTTATTTGCAATATTTACCGGGTTATCTTTTAGCGTTTTTGCAAGCCTCATCGCAACGTTAGAAGAAAAATCTCCATTTTCCCTTTTTTTTGGAACCTCTACCATTAGGTTTTCCTTATCAAACGATATTTTTAAAACATTTAATGCATCATAAATAATGCTTTTTACCTCATCCTTTAGATTCATTATAAATCTCTCCATTCCAATTTATAAGTAAAGCTATCACTAAACGAACCATTCATAAAAAGATCATAAGAAACATAAATACTTTCATCTTTTATAACGACCTTTTTTGTTTTAGTTTCAAGCTTTACTTTTAACCCCAAATCCTTAATAACGTAATCTGTTACTAAGTTTTTATTCTCTTCAAATTTTAAGTTTATTTTAAATTCATCATTTTCTCTTGTAAGTAATATCCTATTATTTAAAACTTTTAAACTAACTTTAACATCATTATCAAAATACGTTATTTCATCATCTTTTTTTAATGCTTTTATTTCATTTAATAATGATTTATCCTCACTTGATATTACTTCATGATTAACAATAATTTTAGACATAAAAAACACCCTTAAAATTTTTCTAGCAACAATATAGCATATAAAATAAAAAAGGTCAACAAAATAATTATATTTTGCTAACTTTTACAAATACTAAAATTAGAAAGAAGGCGATTGAATTGAAAAAAATATATTTATTATGTAAAATAGCTATCGCCTTAATGCTTATTTTTTGTTTTTCATACTCAGTATTATTCTTATGTGCTAAATACGGCAGCAAAATAGACATTGAAAACTCAAATAGTATTTATATGTATGATAAAGATGGTAAAAGCTTCTATGAGGGTAATAATGGTACTAGAAAGTGGATTAAATTAAAAGATATATCAAAAGACTTAATAAACGCAACCATATACTCAGAAGATAAAAACTTTTATGAACATAACGGCTTTGATATTCCAAGAATAATAAAATCAATGTTTATAAACATAAAATCAAAAGATTTAACCCAAGGAGCATCAACCATAACCCAGCAGTATGCAAGAAACTTATTTTTAACCTTTGATAAGACTTGGGAGCGAAAGATAAAAGAAGCTTGGTATGCTTTTAAACTAGAAGCACAGTACTCTAAAGATGAAATACTAGAAGGATACTTAAACACCATCAATTATGGAAATGGTATTATGGGAATTGAAAACGCAGCTTTATACTACTTTAATAAGTCTGCTAAAGACTTAAATCTTGCCGAAAGCTCAATGTTAGCAGGAATTCCTAAATCACCAGATAATTACTCTCCTTTAAATGATGAGGCTGCCGCTAAAGAAAGACAACAAGAAATACTGCAAGCAATGGTTAATAATGATATCATAACAGAAAAGCAAATGAATGAAACACTAGAGGTAGAACTTACTTATAATGGTAAAAAAGATAACTTGAATTTAAGTACGCTTATGTATTATCAAGATGCCGTAATAAGAGAATTACAAGACTTAAAAGTAGTTAGTGATGATTCAATTAGACAAGAAGGACTTAAGATATATACTAATTTAGATGTAAATGCACAAACATCTTTAGAAAACGCAATTAATAATAATTTAGAAGATAAGGACGAAATGCAAACATCTGCCGTTGTAATGGATCCTAATACCGGTGCAGTAATTGCTTTAGCGGGAGGAAAAGATTATTCTAAATCACAATATAACAGAGCCGTACAATCAAAAAGACAAGTAGGATCAACCATGAAGCCGATTTTATATTATGCCGCGCTAGAAAACGGACTTACCTCTGCAACAACCTTCCTAAGTAAGCCAACTACCTTTTCACTAGGAAACGGTCTTACTTACTCGCCTAGCAATTATGGTGATATATATCCTAATGATAAAATAACAATGGCACTTGCTATCGCTTACTCGGACAACATATACGCCATTAAAACGCACCTATTTCTTGGAGAAGACATGATGATTAAGTATGCAAAAAAAATGGGAATAGCAAGCAAGTTAGAAGCTAACGCATCACTTCCTTTAGGCACCAATGAATTATCCATATTGGAGTTCACAAACGCTTATGCAACTCTTGCAAACACCGGGCTAAGTGTTAAAGAACATCTAATAAATAAAATAGAAGATGGAAATGGTGACGTATTATATAAATATAAAGGTAATAACGAAAGAATTCTAAATAAATCATACACTTACATTCTAAGCGAGCTACTTTCAAACACATATGATACATCTTTAATAAGCTATACCTCACCAACATGCGCATCAATCGCCCCTAAACTAACTAAAAAATATGCGGTTAAAAGTGGAACAACAGATTATGACTTATGGACCGTTGGATATAATCCTGATGTTGTAGTTGGAGTATGGACCGGATATGACGATAATAGAAAACTATCAAATAAAGAATACAAATACTCTAAAAACATATGGGCAGATACCATAGAAGGATACCTAAGAGAAAAAGATGCATCTTGGTATGAAAAGCCTGATAACGTAGTTGGCGTATTAACAGACGTACAAACAGGAGAGGTTGCAACAAATAATTCTAAGCTTAAAAAAATATTATACTTTGTTAAAGGAACAGAACCTGGCTATAAAAGTAAAACAACTAAAAAGACTACTACAACCAAAAAAACGACTAGCGATTAGTCGTTTTTTTTAAAAGAAATTTATATTGATCCCTTACTCTTAAGATTAAAATCATTTAAATATTTTTCTTTTTCTTCTTCAAACATAAAATCTGGTGTGTCATTAACATCTAATAAATATTTTTCTTTATTTATTCTCTCAAGAAATGCATTTAAGTGTGATCTTTCATTTATCGTATATGAAACATCATATTTAGTAAAACGTTTGTTCAAATTTAGCTCAAAAATTTTATTTAAAAATTGTATAATATTATTTTCCCTTAAAAATTCTTTAATTTCTTCTAAATCCGGCTCTGAAAAACTCTTATGAGGCATATTTGAAAATAATCTTTCAATTATATTTACTAAAAAGTTATATTTATCACCAACAGAACCAACAAAATTAAATTTATCACACAAATATTTATTTATTTTATTTTTTTCTTCTATAGAAATTTTTCCCAAAGGAAAACTTTCTTCACGACGTTTTCTTTCCTCAATTTCACTTTTCGTCATTATTGGTCTAGTAAAAAAATCTGAATCATAAACACGACTTTCTATATTACCTTTTTCATCTCTATATATTCTATCATTAAAGAAAAAATATTCATCAATATTATCAATCAAATTTAGTAAATCAATTGAATCGAAATATGCCTTTCTTCTAAGCTGCTTAGCATAGCCGTTATCTATTTTTATAATAAAGTTATCATCCTTACCCTTTAGTTTCGCAATTTTCTTCATACATAAATTAATTAAATTTCTGTTAAATTCTAGTCTAATATAAAAGAAAAGTCCATCGTACACATAACCCAAACCATTATTAGTAATATTATGAATATCTTCAGGATAACTAGGAATTCCAACATTATGGCCGGGAACAAATTGGGCACCATCACCTATTAATAAATTTTCAATATAAGCTTTTTGAACATATAATTTTAATTTTTCTTCTTGGGATAAAGAACTTATATCCAAATTACATATTTGCTCATATTTATTTATTAGTTCTTTCAAAATAATACTACTATCTTTAGTAAAATCATCTAATTTTTTATAATAAGCATTTTTTTTATTTTCATATTCAATCCTATGTTGTTCCGCTTTTTTTTGGTTTTCTTTTTCCTTTTCTTCTTTTATTTTTTTTATGCGTTCTGAAACGCTTGATTGCAAATTGTATAATTCATCTAAACTTAAATCATCAATATTAATATTTTCCATATTTATCACCACCAACATTTATAATTATGTATTAATTATAGCATATTTTTTAAGAATTTTAAAGCAATGCCAAATTAAGGTATTGTTTTATCAATAACATTAATAAATATAACTTTCAAAGAAACTTGGATCTACATCTAGCAGTTTTTCTCTTTCATCATCATCTAAATAATCTTCTTCCTCTAATAACTCTTGTCTATACTCATATAACTCATTATTTATAAAATCTTCATTAGATACTGGATTATCTATATATTCAGGCCACTTTCCATTTCTTTCGTAGAAATCTATTAAATCATCTAAGTTTCTATAAGATGAGTAATCGACATTATTTTTTTCTTCCAAATTATCTTCGTTTATAAGTGCATCTTCTTTTGCCCATGTATTTAGTTGTTTTTCAAGTTCTTTTTCGCTAGCACCTTTATAAATTCTTCTATATGTAACATTCGAATTTTTTTCATAAAAATCGTCATAATAGTTAATTAAATATTTTTCAAATCTAGTGTTTGATTTTATATTAGATATATTTTCTGATGTAAAAAACTTTTCAGATAAAATTAACGGTGGTGAATATGCATCATAAGTCACATACTCGTTCTTTGGTGTTATTTTTATTTTTTGATTAAAGTTACCAATATCAACTACATTAGATAAGTCAATTTCTCCAAATACTTCTTGTAAATTACATAGACCATTACCTGATTTTAAACTATGAAAATCAGCATCTCCATGAATAACTTTTAAATTTTCTAAACCTTCTGCACTTTCTAACTTACCAAAATCAACATTTCCATAAATATATTTTAAACTCTTTAAATAATCTGGTACTTTAGTATCCTCTATTTTTAAATCCCCAACGTACATAAACACATCATTCTTTTCCATAAGGTCTTTTTCAGTCCAAGCAACATTTTCGAATAAGATTCCATGAGATTTTGCTATATTATTATAGTTAAATAACAATTTTAATTTAGAAATAATTTCATTAATAGCTTTAAAAGTATGATATACTTCATGTTTCTTAACTATCGTTTTATATTCCTCTTTAATTGTTTTCTCTGTTTTAATATAATTATAAATTTTTAAAAGTTCTTTATATTTTTGCAATTCATTAGAATTTATAAATTCATTATCAATATAGGCTATTATAGTATTTAAATTGATTTCTTTTACGCAAGTAGCAACTGAATTCTCATCACATTCAAAATATTTAGATAAATCCTTTTTTATATTTCTTTTTTGCTTTAACTTTAAAAATTCAATTTTTAATTCATCTTTAAAAGGACTCAAGTGTTTGATACCATATAAATATTCTATTTCTTCTTTAGTCAATTCACTAGTATTTTCTTTTAAGCATATTCCCTTTGAAACATTTAAGGCATTAATTACTTCTGAATCAAATATTACTTTATTATTATAAAAAACTGCTTTAGTATTATGATTTATTTCATCATAGCTTGTTGCAATTGCATTCTCATCACATTCAAAATATTTAGATAAATCCTTTTTTATATTTCTTTTTTTTCTTACATCATTAAAATCATGTTGAAAATCATCTATGAAGATCAAAGAATAATTAAGACCTTTAATATAATATAAATATTCTGTTTCTTCTTTAGTCAATTCACTAGTATTTTCTTTTAAGCTTATTTCTTTTAAAAATGTTAATTCATTAATCACTTCTGAATCAAATATTACTTTATCATTATAAAAAACTGCTTTAGTATTATGATTTATTTCATCATAGCTTGTTGCAATCGCATTCTCATCACATTCAAAATATTTAGATAAATCCTTTTTTATATTTCTTTTTTGCTTTAACTTTAAAAATTCAGCTTTTAATTTATCTTTAAAAACTAAAGAAGGGTTCATGGTTTTGATACTATATAAATATTCTGTTTCTTCTTTAGTCAATTCACTAGTATTTTCTTTTAAGCTTATTTCCTTTAAAAATGTTAATTGATTAATCACTTCTGAATCAAATATTGCTTTATCATTATAAAAAACTACTTTAGTATTATGATTTATTTCATCATAGCTTGTTACAATTGCATTCTCATCACATCCAAAATATTTAGATAAATCCTTTTTTATATTTCTTTTTTGCTTTATTTCATTTATTCTAGGATCCTTTTGAAAACCAAAACCTTCTATTTTGTTATCAATTTCATATAAAAATCTTAATTCGTCTTTTGTTAATTCTTCACCATTTTGAACTTTATTATCTATTTCAGTTAGAAATTTCATATCGTATTCTTTTTTTAAATACTTATCTTTATCCGGAAACTCTTTTAATTTTTCATTTAATATAGGAAACATTTCTGGTTCTAAGTTCTGACTCTTACCTATTCCTCTTATTTCTCCAATTTTATTTTTACCGTTCATTCTTATTGCAATTCTTGGATTTGTTGGTTTTCCTTCTTTATCATAGGTATAATATACATAAAAATCTCCACTTTTAACTTGTCGCTTACAAGTTTCTTCTCCTGCTGTGCACCAACCTGTATTTTTACCTTGTAAGGATTGCCATAAAGATTTATAGTTATCTCCTTGATTATATTTTATCCATACACCTTTCGTTTCTTCAAGGTTTTCTTGATCTTTATAGTTACCTACAAGAAAGTATTTATACAACTTCTTAAAACTTTCTCCATTTGATAATGCTTGTTCTTCCTTATCAGTTAACTCTTCTTTATTTATTGTTTTTTGTAATATGCTATACATTTGTCCTAATATTTCTGGATTTAACTCTATAAATGGTGTTACCGTGTTACTTGTTCTTTTGGTAAATTCTCCTTTTTCCTTATCAAACTTACCTAGTTTTACCATTCCTTGAAATGCATAAAATTTGAACCAAGTAGGATACATTGCATCACTACTCATTAAATAACTTATCCATGAATCTAAAGATGTTTTTTGTTCATTTCTTACTTCTTCTAACATCTTTTCTTTCATTTCCTCTGTTACGTTAATATCTCCATAACCACGTTCTTTTGCAATTTTCTTTTGAAGTTCTATATAATCTTCTGGAAGTTCTTTTATTAAGTATTTTTCATAATAAAAATGTTTTAATACTTTTAATTTTAATTCAATTTGTGATTCTTTTCTCACTTCGTTATTTTCCTCAGAATCATTGTCGTTTGTTAATTTTCTATTTCTTGTTATATCATGTACATCTTCTAATCTATCAAAATATGCTTTTAGCATATCTTCTCTATTAGATATTTTAATACCTTTTTTTCTAGCTTTTTCAACCGATCTTTTAACTTCCTCTGAGTTAATTAAGTTATTATATAATTTATTAATAAATTGTTCTCCTGAAGTATAATTTGCCATACTTATCACCACCTACTATTATTATGCATTAATTATAACATATTTTTAAGTATTTTAAAACAATACCAAATTAAGGTATTGTTTTAGCTAATCTTTATTTTTAATTAAATATTTAATTAATTTAGCATTTTCTTCTTTAAATGAAATTATATAAGTAAAAAGTAAATCTAAAAACTCATCTTCAGTATTATATGTTTTAAATACTGGTAATAAATCTTTACTAATATCAAACTTATTATTATATGTATAAAGTACGTTAAAAAGCTCATTAAAATTATTTACTATTTCTTTTCTTTTATCATCTATATCTAATTTTTTAAACTTATCAATATAATCAGTATAATTTTCCACCATCTTTTTTATCCACCTTTTTATTTTCTTTTTCTACTAATTCATTAAACTCACTTTCAGAATTAAATTTTTCTTTAGCTTTTTCAAAATCAATCCAGCCTTTTGCCGTTGCAACAAAGATTGCATATTTATTCCCTTTTAAAGCTTCTTCTTTTATGTATTCTGAATTCTTAGTAATCCAATAACCCATTGTTCCACTGCCGTCCTTAAATTTTCTTTGATCACCGGGCTTTGGAACTTTTGTTGCATCTCCTTCTGCTAGATCATATATCTCTTTTAGTCTTAACTCATCTATATAATGTTCAAAACCTTTCCATCTTCTTGATGCTGCTATTAAAATTGCATATTTATTCCCTTTTAAAGCTTTTTCTTTTATATATTCTGAATTCGACTGAATCCACCTTCCAATTTTAGCACTACCGTCCTTAAATCTTCTTGGATCTGTATTATTTGGAACTTTTGTTACATCTCCTTCTGCTATATCATATATCTCTTTTAATCTTAACTCATCTATATAATGTTCAAAGCCTTCCCATCTTCTTGATGCTGCTATTAAAATTGCATATTTATTCCCTTTTAAAGCTTCTTCTTTTATGTATTCTGAATTCGCCTGAATCCACATTCTAATTACTGCACTACCGTCCTTAAATCTTCTTGAATCTTTTTGCTTAGGAACCTTTGTTATATCTCCTTGTGCTAATTCATATATCTCTTTTAGTCTTAACTCATCTATATAATGTTCAAAGCCTTTCCATCTTCTTGATGCTGCTATTAAGATTGCATATTTATTCCCTTTTAATGCCTCTTCTTTTATGTATGTTGAATTATTATTAATCCACGTTCCAATTTTTACACTGCCGTCTTTGAATCTTCTTGAATCTGTATTATTTGGAACTTTTGTTATGTCTCCTTGTGCTAATTCATATATCTCTTTTAGTCTTAACTCATCTATATAATGTTCAAAGCCTTTCCATCTTCTTGATGCTGCTATTAAGATTGCATATTTATTCCCTTTTAATGCCTCTTCTGTTATGTATGTTGAATTATTATTAATCCACGTTCCAATTTTTGCACTGCCGTCTTTGAATCTTCTTGAATCTGTATTATTTGGAACTTTTGTTACGTCTCCTTCTGCTAGGTCGTATATCTCTTTTAATCTATCTTTAAAGCTCATAGGTTTTATTAATTTATCAGCTTCTTCGTTTAAATCATAATAATCTTTTAATATTCCAGTTAATGAAAAATCATCTATAGTAAAATCTGATTTTTTACTTTCTTTTTTTGTTTTATCAGGAAAATCAAAGTTCCATACACTTATCTCGTTACCAAGTCTTATTATCTCTTCTATTTCTTGTTTTTGATTTTGGTCAAGCTCTTCTAATAATTTAGGTTCATCTATATATTTGCCATATTTTTCTTGAATCTTTTTTAAACTTGATCCATAGCTAGATTCAACCTTATCATAACTATTAATATCTGGGATTTTATAATTATGTTCATAAACCCAACTTGTAACTAAAATCATTCTATCTAAATCACTTGTTTTTGTTTTTTTATTTTTATTCATGTTTACTCTTAGGTGATTACTTACTAAATCTATTACGATAGGTCTTTTATCGTCTGGAAGGCCTTTATTTGGATCAACTGAAAAAATTACTCTTCCAAGTTGCTGATGATATAAAATAAATGAATTTTCATCTAAAGGACGATACCATATAATACCATCTATATCAGCATGCTTTCCCTCACTTAACTTATTCATAACAAGCATAAACTTTATCTTGTTAGGATTTTTATTTTCAAATTTAGCAAGCTGCATTCTATTTTTAGCTCTTGAATATGAACCCAACATAGAATAGAATTCTATATCTTCCTCGTCAAAGTATTGCATTAATTCTTTTTTATACTTTTCAATTACCTCATCGCCTTTTAAACGATAGTCTTCTTCGTTACCATCAGCATCTTCTAATAGCTCACCATTTTTATTAACAACCGGACAAAAGACAATGTATTTTCCGCCTATTTTAACGTTATCTTTTAATACTTTATCAACGCCATCTGCTTCTTCTACTTTTCTTCTTAAAATATCAAATTTTTTTATTAAAGAACTTCTTTTTTCCTCATCGTCTATTTGATTTATTTTTTCAATTAAATTATACATTAAATCGCCATTTTTTAAGGTGTATTCACAATTTACTAATTTTGGATTTACAACGTAACCTAATTTTATAGCATCTATTAAATCCATGTTTATTGCTAAATATTTATGAGCGTTTATCTCTTCGTTGGTATAACCATAATACTTAGCCCATTCTTCTGCCATATTCCTGTTATCCATATCTCTTATAGGCGTTGCAGTAATACCAAGTAATCGCATGTTTTTATCTTGGTTTTCTAATAACTGATTAATATGATTACCCCATTCTTCAGCTCCGGTTCTATGAAGTTCATCAAAGATTATTAAGTCATACTTATGATCAATTATCTCTTTTTGATTAAAGCTTAATAAAGAAGAATATGTCTGTAATTTTAAATTTGGAAAAACTTCTTTTATAATATCTTTATTAGTTTTAGTAGTTGTATTTCCATGTATATACTTTACAATATAATCTTCTATTTGATCTAATATCTCATCATTTGGAGCTAAATAAAGAATTTCTTTATCTTTA
>DVMT01000005.1 GCA_018714855.1 Candidatus Aphodocola excrementigallinarum | reverse complement strand
TTAAAAAGGCCATTATATTCATTATCGTAATAATAGGAAAATAATATCTCAAAGAAAGATGGTATAAACTCGTTTTTATAAATGAAATCTTGATAAGCATGAGCTTTTTCATGCACCATACCAGTTGTCGTTTTTATGTTATTCTCCAAAGGAAGTTCTATTATGTTATTTAAAGTTCCGTAAAAGACCCTTCCATTAAAATCTTTTAAGTCTTTATTTTTTCTATATGAGATTTTACTATCTAATAAATCTATTTCATTATTCTTTTTATTATTAAAGAATTTTTTATAAAATTCACATGTCATTCTTTTTTCTTCTTCAAAAGTTATTAGTTTTGGTACAAACTCATCTTTTTTAGTTTTAATACTAATTATATCTTTAGCTAAATTATATATTTTATCTTCCATGTTACTCTTCCTTTTTTTCGAGTATTATTATACTTAATAAATAAAAAAAGTAAATGATTTTGTCGCATGAAATTACTAATAAATATTTATTTTTCCTAGTAGTATTTACTAAGGAGGAATCATGAATAAATATAACTTAAATGGCTTAACTACTAAAAAGGCAGAAGAAAATAGAAAATTATATGGTTCGAATGAAATAAAAAAAACTAAAACTAACACTTTTTTATCACTTTTAATAGAATCACTTGGAGATCCAATAATAAAAATACTTTTAATTGCACTTGCGATAAAATTAGTTTTTTTATTCAAAGATTTCGACTGGTTTGAAACGCTTGGAATTTTAATAGCGATTTTTTTAGCATCATTTATATCTACCATATCAGAGTACGGTAGTGAAAAAGCTTTTAACAAACTACAAGAAGAAACATCAAAACTAAAATGTAAGGCAAAAAGAGATGGAAAAATAACCTTAATTGGTGTTGATGAAGTTGTTAAAGATGACATTATATATTTAGAATCAGGAGACAAAGTGCCCGCTGATGGCATTATCGTAAAAGGTGATGTAAGCGTAGATGAATCAACCATTAACGGTGAGTCTAAAGAAGCACATAAAGAAAGCGTAAAAAAAAGTAACGTTGAAGAGAAAAACAAATTATATAAAGGAACGACCATTTATACTGGAACTTGCGTTATGCTCACTTTAAAAGTTGGCGCTGATACTTTTTACGGAAAAATTGCAGATGAACTTAAAGAAAAGCCTGGTGAGTCCCCGTTAAGAAAAAGATTAAGAGATTTAGCTAAACTAATTAGTACGTTTGGTTACGTAGGAGCATTTTTAGCAAGCACGTCATACCTTTTTTCGGTAATAGTGGTAGATAATGGTTTTTCTTTAGATAGAATAATTGATACGGTAAGTAATTTTCGTTTGATGATGGATTATTTAATATACGCAATGACGCTTGCTGTTACCATTATAATAGTGTCAGTACCAGAAGGACTTCCGATGATGATTACCTTAGTTTTATCATCAAACATGAGGCGTATGCTTAAAAATAACGTTTTAGTAAGAAAGATGGTTGGTATTGAAACAGCTGGAAACATAAATATTTTATTTAGTGATAAAACAGGTACCATAACAACCGGAAAATTAGTTTGTAATAAAATAATTGATGGTTCTTTAAATGAATATAAAAAAGAAAGTGATTTAAAAGATGACAATTACTCTAAAATACTTAAAACATCAATGGTGGTAAACAATCAATCGATGTATGATAATGATAAAGTAATCGCAGGAAATTCAACCGATAGGGCCCTTCTTTCGTTTTTTAAACCATTTAAAGTGATTGGTGTTAAAAAAATTAAGCAAGTACCTTTTGACAGCAAAAACAAATACATGATAACGGTAATAGATGATTTAAAAATAAAAAACTTAATAAAAGGAGCCCCAGAAAAAATACTTCCTAATTGTAAATATTATTTTGATAAAACAGGTAAAAAAAGTTTGTTTCTAAATAAAAATAGACTTGAAAGAATAATAAAAGAAGAAACAAAAAAAGGAATAAGGGTAATTGTTCTTGCAACTTCTAATACCGCTTTAGAAACCTTCTTTAAAGATCTTGTTTTTGTAGGTGCTATATTTATTAAAGACCCAGTTAGAAAAGAAGCTAGAAAAGCGATAGATTTAACCCAAAAGGCAGGTATTCAAACAGTTATGATAACCGGTGATAATAAAGATACGGCACAGCAAATAGCTAAGGAAGTTGGACTTATAAAAGAAGATAAAGACTTGGTAATAACCTCAAACGAATTAAATGAAATGTCAGACGTAGAATTAAAGAAAATACTTTTAAATTTAAGGGTTGTTGCAAGAAGTCTTCCGCAAGATAAAAGTAGGTTAATAAGAGTATCAAAAGAAATGAACTTGGTTACTGGAATGACAGGTGATGGGGTGAATGATGCGCCGGCATTAAAAAGGGCAGACGTAGGTTTTGCTATGGGATCAGGAAGTGAAGTTGCGAAAGAAGCATCAGACATAGTAATACTTGATAATAATTTTTTATCAATCAGTAAGGCCGTATTATTTGGAAGAACAATATTTAAAAGCATAAGGAAGTTTATTATTTTTCAGCTAACGGTTAACTTGTGTGCACTTAGTATCTCTATTATAGGACCTTTTATTGGCGTTGACACTCCGGTTACGGTAATACAAATGCTTTGGATAAACATGGTAATGGATACACTTGCAGCACTTGCGTTTGCCTTTGAGCCACCGCTTAAAGAATACATGTATGAAAAGCCAAAGAAGAAAGATGAGAAAATAATGAACTCATACATGGTAAGCGAAATACTAATAACTGGATTTTATACCACGATTCTTTGTGTTTTGTTTTTAAAAGTACCATTTATAAAAAACTTATTTTTATCAAATGAGTCATTTATGACCGCGTTTTTTGGATTGTTTATATTTGCAGGATTATTTAATTCGTTTAGTGCTCATACAAGTAGGATAAACATACTTGCACACATATTAAAAAACAAAATGTTTATTGTAATAATGGCTTTTATAGTAATTGTACAAATTATGCTAATGTACTATGGAGGAGAGATGTTTAGAACGGTCCCACTTACTTTAAAAGAGTTTTTGATAATGATTTTATTTGCAATTAGCGTTGTACCTGTTGATATCATAAGAAAAATAATGTGTAAAAAATATGGAAAGAAAAGAAGTGTGTAGATTTGACAACTAAGTAAAAAGATGATAGCATACATCTATGAGGTGGTGCTATGAATAAAGCAGATGTTTATGGTGTTTCAGAATTTACTGATGAAGAAGCTAGAAACTACATTTCGTTATTGTTTGATGGATATGAAAAAAGAAAAAAAGAAAAAAGATTATATACTCACGAAGGTATACCGGAATTAATTATACGAACTTACTATAGCTTTGTTAAAAAACCACATTTTGATCAAATAGTTAAAAATTTTAAAAACAGGTATATATATAATGAAAATAAGGTTGAAGATGTAAAACCAAATGAAGAAAAACGAGGTTTAGCTTGTGTTTATGATTATATCCAAACCAAAGAGGATTTAGAAAACATCTCAATTTATGATTTATCTTATATCCATGAGGCTTTATATTCAAAAACTCCATTTCCTGAATTTGGAGGAAAATATCGTAAAAGAGAAATTTATTTATTAGGTCAAACTGAAAATGGTATAAAAACCGGAAATGTTGAGCTATGTCCTTACTGGAATATTACTCATGAAATGAATAAATTAAGACCAGTTGTTGATGAATTGGTAAAAAGAGGTTTAAGTCTTGGAAAAAATCCTGATGTTAATAATCTTATTAGTTACATTAATGATTGTGTTACATTAAATTGTAAAATTATAAAAATACATCCTTTTGAGGATGGTAATGGTAGGGTAACCAGAGCGTTTACAAATCTTTTGTTTAGATTGGCTAATATACCTCCTATATACGTAGAAAATAAAGAAAAATTAAAATATCAAGAAGCCATGAATAACGCGTTATCAAAAGGAGACTATACCGATATAATTGATTTCTATCATTTTAAAATTTGTGATTCAATAATGGCATTAGATATAAATATCAAAAAAAATTTGTATAAAGATGCTGATTTGAATAAAAAAGAAAAGAGAATTTAAATATGAAGTTACTTTTACATACTTGTTGTGCACCTTGTAGTGTGTACTGTGTTGATGAATTAAAAAAAGAAAATATTGATATAACAAGTTTTTGGTATAATCCTAACATACATCCATATAAAGAATATGAAGCAAGATTAGAATGTTTAAAGAAGTATGATGAACAAATAGGAATTCCTTTAATTATAGATGATTATTATGGTTTAAAAGAATTCTGTAAAAACGTGGTGGATAAATTAGATAATAGATGTGGTTATTGTTATTTATGCCGGTTAGAGAAAACTGCTAAGTATGCTAAAGAGCACGATTTTGATGCTTTTTCAACAACACTATTAATAAGCCCATATCAAAATCATGAATTGCTAAAGAAAACCGGTGAAATGTTATCTAAAAAATATGGAATTAAATTTTTATATAGAGATTTTAGGCCTGGTTTTAGACAAGGACAAAATAAAGCAAGAGAAATAGGTTTATACATGCAAAAATACTGTGGATGCGTATTTAGTGAGGAAGAAAGATATGAAAAATTAATAAACAAAAATAAAGAAATTAATAAAAAATGGAATTTAGGTTAACAACTTTTAAATTATTTGCTATAATTAAAATGTAAGAGGTATAGGTATGATAAATAAAGTATTAATTAAAAATTCGTATGACTGTTTATTTGCTGGCGCTTCTTTATATAATTTTGTTTAAAAAACTAACACTTTTTGTGCTAGTTTTTTATATTTTATGGAGGTTTAAATGTTAGTTATTGAAAATGATGACTTAAGACTTATTGTTTTAAGTAATATTAAGGAGTTTGGAAAGAAAGTTGATAGCCATTTACAAGAGTTAAGGGGAGAGACAAAAAGTTATGTTGTACCAATAGATGAGGTAAGGTTTAATAATGGTGAAGGTAAAATAAAAATAAACGAAACGATTAGAAATAAAGATGTATATATTATTTCTGACATTGGTAATCATAGTATGAAATACGAAATGTTTGGCTATGAAAATCATATGGGACCTGATGAACATTTTCAAGATATAAAAAGAGTTATTTCTGCTATTAGGGGGCAAGCTTCAAGTATAACCGTTGTTATGCCACTTCTTTATGAGTCAAGACAGCATAAAAGAAAAGGAAGAGAGTCACTTGATTGTGCGATAGCTTTACAAGAACTTCAGTCTTTAGGAGTAAAAACAATAATTACTTTTGACGTGCATGATCCAAACATACAAAATGCAACACCATGTTTATCATTTGAAAATTTTTATCCAACTCATACTATTTTAGAGAGTTTCATAGAAAATGAAAAATTAAATTATGATAACGTGCTTGTTGTAAGTCCCGATACAGGTGCAATGGATAGGGCCATATATTATGCTAACATGCTTAATACTGATGTGGGTATGTTTTATAAAAGAAGAGATTTAAGTAAGGTGGTAGACGGTAAAAATCCGATTGTTGCTCATGAATATATGGGAAAAGATGTAAAAGGTAAAAATGTTATTGTGGTAGATGATATGATTGCATCCGGTGGCTCAATGTTAGAAGTTGCTGAAGAATTAAAAAAACGTGGTGCTAGTAAAGTTTATTTAGTGGCAACCTTTGCGTTATTTACCAATGGATTAGAAAAGTTTAATAAGGCGTATAAAGAAGGTTTATTTGATATGCTTTATACTACTAATCTTACTTATATTAATCCAAAGTTAAAAAAACAAAAATGGTTTTACGACGTTGATTGCTCTAGATTTTTATCTAAAATAATTAATGTTTTAAACAGACATCAATCCATATCACCTCTGTTAAATGGAAAAGAAGAAATACTTAAATTAATAAGAGACAAGAAGAATTAATATTTGAATTCTTCTTTTTTTGTAGTATAATTAGACGTATAGGAGGTATTTGTATGGAAATATTTTTATTAATAATAATATTATTAATGGTATTAGTAACCATGATATGTTCAATAATTACTACCATAATTGAAGTAAAAGACGAACATGAACAACCACTAGTAAAAAAGGCTTTAGGTATATCATCAATAGCGATAATCATTGTTTTAGTAATAGCTTTAGCTTTTGGTGTATCTACTATTAAGAAAGATGATAACAAAAGTAATGATTCAAATGAAACCGTTGCATTAGAAAGTGCTGGTTTTAATGAGGTTACTTTGGATGAGTATTTAAACTTAGTTAATGGTCAAGATAAGAGCATTATTTTAGTTGCAAGACCAACTTGTTCTTATTGTGAGGCTTTTGCACCTATTTTAAGTGAGGCTGCGGATGATTTAGGACTTACTATTAACTATATTGATACCGATAAATTCTCTAGTGATGATTGGACTACGTTTAATGAATCACTTGATTATTTAAGTGAAAACGAGTGGGGAACTCCACTTACGTTAATAGTTCAAAATGGTGAAGTTGTTGATGCAAATAATGGTTATGTAGAGTTAGATGACATTAAAACGTTCTTTACCGATAATGGGCTTGGTGAATAGTCATGAACGGAGCCGTTTATAAAAGTGTTAAGGAATTTTTAAGAAAATATCCTTTTACTATAGCGTGGAGAGTAAAAAAACATTCAAGTGTTGTTGAAGAACATTTAAATGATGATGAGGTTGTGTTATATAGTTTTGCAGGACAAAAAAACGCCGGACTTTTGCAACCATTTTTCACAACGGTAATAGTTTTTACTAACAAAAGAATGCTTTTGGGTAGAAAAAGATATTTAGGCAGGTATGATTATTCTTCTATTACACCTGATATGTTAAACGATTTTTCAATTAAAACTAATATTTTGTATGGGATAGTTGAAATAGACACGGTAAAGGAGCATTTTTACATAGGATGCTTAGATAAAAAAAGTTTACCATCTATTGAAGATGCTCTTTCAAAATACATGGTAAATGAAAAGTTAAAATACATGAAGAATAATGCTAATAATAAGTAAGGTTTTAAACTTTACTTTTTTTCTTTTTTTAAATGTGTTAATATTAAATCGGTGGTAAAATGCTTTATAAAACTTTTTATGAAAGCCCAATTGGTAAAATGATTTTGGTATCTGATGCTAAAAGTTTGGTTGGTACTTGGTTTTTAGATCAAAAATATTATATGTATGGTATAAAAGATGAAATAGTGCAAAAAGATGATTTAGATGTTTTTAAAAAGGTAAAACGTTATCTTGATAATTACTTTAATGGTGAATATGCTAACGTAAAAAATATTTCGTTAAATCCGAAAGGCACTTTATTTCAAAAGCAGGTTTGGAAAGTAATATTAAGTATACCTTATGGTAAGGTTTGGACGTACTCTGATGTTTTAGCTAAGGTAGAAGAAAAATCAAAAAGAAAGTCATCAGTAAGAGCGATTGCAAATGCTATTTCTCGTAACCCAATCTTAATATTAATATCATGTCATAGAATAATAGGAAAAGATGGTACTTTAAAAGGTTATTCGGCAGGTTTAGAAAGAAAAAAATACTTGCTTAACCTAGAAGAGAAAAACAAATATAACACCGTTTTATTAAAATCTAAAAGATTAATCATAAATAAAGGAAATAGTACGGCAAGTAAAAGCGTTTATGAATATGATTTAACTAAATGTACTAATATCGGTGGTATAAATAAGTTAGTTAAGTTTAAAGAACCAATTGATTTTGTTGGTGATGATGCTAAAAAATATTATTTAGAGTGTTCTAAAAATAAAATGTTTGACTGGTACGTATTTTTAAAGAGTAATAACACATGCACCTCAAACGTTATATTAGAAGAAAAAGAAGATGACGTATTAGAAATATCTTATAATACTAATCCTAAGTATTGGGGTAATAATTACGTTGTAGAAGCGGCTTTAGAGATAATTAAACATCTAAAAAAATTAGGTTATAAAAAAATTATTGCTCATGTTTATGAAGAAAATACTAAATCTATTAGAGCATTAGAAAAGCTTGGGTTTAAATACGTTAAAAATAAGCTTAATTTTTATAAGCCACTAAATAAGTATATCAATGATTATGAATATGAACTTGATATATAATAGATAAAAAATCTTCGGCAGATATAATTGATAAAAAGCAAAAGGAAGATTTAAAATCTTCCTTTTGAAATACTTCTACCAAGTGTATTATACATCTGCAACAATCTAAAGTAATTTTATTATATCATTTTTAATACTTAAGTCAATATTTTTTTAAGTTGCTATTAAGTTAGTTTTTATAAGCCGCTAAATAAATATATTG
>DVMT01000043.1 GCA_018714855.1 Candidatus Aphodocola excrementigallinarum | reverse complement strand
CATCTATATAAAATATATAGCTGCGCATTTAATTTTATCACAGCATATATGATAAAAGCAAGTGCTTTTTTATTATTTATTCTTTAACAAACTGAGTAAGTTCTAGCTCAACGTTCGTTTCTTGCCCAAATAAGTCGATTGCAACCGTTGCTTTACCCTCATCAGTATCTATATCAAGTATTTTTCCGGCAAGCATCTTAAATGGACCATCAGTTATCTTAACTTTATCTCCAACTTCAAAGTTAACAACAACGTTATCACCTTTATAACCAATTTCTTTAAAAATTCTTTGTACTTCTTCATCGTATAAAGGAACTGGTTTAGCACCCTTACCAGATGATCCTAAAAAACCGGTTACACCTGGTGTGTTACGAACGATGTACCAAGACTCATCCGACATAATCATCTCAACTAATACGTAACCAGGAAATAACTTTTTCATTTTCTCTGTTTTCTTACCATCTTTTATTTGAACTTCTTTTCTTTCTGGAACTATTACCCTAAAGATGTTTTCTTGCATATCCATAGAGTTTATTCTCATGTCTAGCTTTTCTTTTACCTTATCTTCATGTCCAGAATAAGTATTTACAACATACCATTTTTTTTCTTCTTCCATACTAACCAATTAACTCCTTTACATAAGATATTAAAGCAATGATTAAATCGGTTCCAACAAAGAATAAACATATAAATACCATAAATAAAATAGTAACCATAGAATATTTAAATAAATTCTTCTTAGTTGGCCATATAACCTTTTTTGCCTCTTTTATAACACTTCCAAAAAAATCTTTTAAGAAAACAAATAAATTTCTTCTTTTTTTTGTTTTAGCCATATAATAATCTCCTATATTCCAAAATAAAAACACTCGTTTAAGTGCTAACTACCTAAATATTAGCACAAATAACTATATTAGTCAATTTATTTCATCTAAAATATTTTTAATTTTAAGTTTAATTCTTGCAAGGGCACCATCTATTGATTTTGGGGTTTTATTTAAAATATGAGATATTTCTTCATAAGAAAAATTATTTAATCTAAGATCATAAACAGTTTTCTCAAATGAAGATAAATCCTCACTAATCCTTTTGTTAAAATATTCATCTTTTTCCTTGTTTACTAACAATTCTTCAATTCCATTATAATTGGTCGTTAATATATTATCAAAACTTCTTGTATCATCTTCCTGCTTATAATCAATTGAGTATGAATCATTTAAAGCACTGTGTTTTTTTCGGTTAACATCCCTTACCAAAGAAATTATTTTTCTTTTTATACACAAAAACGCAAACGTAGAAAACTTGATATCCTTTTGATCTTTAAACTTATCTATTGCTTGCATAAGTCCGATTAAACCCTCTTGATATAAGTCATTATAATCTATTCCTTTACCATCAGTATAACTACTATATTTTTTAGCGAAATAAGATATTACTGGTTCATACTTTTTATAAATGGCCTCACTAGCTTCCTCATTATTATCAGATATCATGTATAAAAGTTCACCATCATCCAAAAAATCACGATAATCTTTTTTATTTTTCACAAGATACCTTCTTTCTTTTTTCTAATACCTCGTATATTACAATGGCAGATGCAACAGAAGCATTTAAACTATTTACCTTGCCATACATTGGAATAGATACAATAAAATCACAGTTATCTTTAACCAACTTACTCATTCCAAAGCCTTCACTTCCAATTATCAAGCAAACCGGCATATCATAATCTAGCTCATCATAAGAAACATTTGTATCCATATCAGTTCCAATTATCCAGTATCCAGAATCCTTTAGTTTTTTTATCGTGTTATTAAGATTGGTAACCATGGCTATTTTAACGTTTGTTAAAGCACCCGCACTAGTTTTCATAACGGTTGCGTTAACGCTTGCGCTTCTGTTTTTTGGAATTATTATAAAATCTACCTTTGCAGCTTCACACGTTCTTATGATTGCACCAAAATTATGAGGATCCTCAACATGATCTAAAATAACTATAAAGGGATTAGATGAGCGGTTATTTAAAACATCATTTAGCGTATAATACTTATAATCATCGATTTCTAATATTACTCCCTGATGATTTTCCTTCGTTATTTTATCTAAATTATTTTTACTTAAATAAAACGTTTTTACGTTTTTCTTATTTAACATATCAGCAATATTACTGTCTTTTAAATTTTCTTGTAAATAAGCTTTATAAATTGTCTTATTACTATTTAATAACTCTTTTAAAACGTTTTTTCCATATACATACATTTTAATCACCTTTGTCAACTATTAAATTTTTTATTTCATCCATTCTTTTAAAATCCTTTTTTATATATAAATATCCAATTAAAGCTTCTAGTGCGGTCGCTTTTTTATATGTTATGATATCAGTATTCTTAGGCTTTGATGATAACTTAGTGTTTCTTGCCCTTTTAATAATTGATAACTCATTTTCACTAAATACGTTTTTATTAATTAAATCATCCAATATTAAAGCTTGACTCTTCGCACTAACATATTTAACTTTTAAAGTTTCTAATTTATTTACATCATTAGTTTTCATTTTCAATAAGTAACTTCTTATCATAACTTCATATACCGCATCACCTATAAACGCAAGTACCTTTGAATTAATATCCATTTTTTTCACATCCAATAGTATTAAAACACATAAAAATGTAAAAAACAAGGAAATATCATCCTTGCTAATCTATTTTTAATATTTTTTCTCCATTTTTAGAATATAAGTACTTCTCTCTTGCATACCTTGCGGCATACTCTGGATTTTTTAGCTTCTCAACATCATCAGAAAGAGTTTCTTCCTCATCTTTAAGATTGTTCAACCTTTGAGTAAGTTCTTTTTTTTCTTCCTTTTTTTGACCTATTTTGATAATGTTATCTACCGATGATATAATGCAAAGTCCTATTATAAAAAAACATATAATACCAGTTAAAATAACCCTTCTTCTTTCTTTATGTGTAAGCTTCATCATACCATCTCCATTATATTTATTATTATATAACATATTAATTAAATATTTCAATCTTTTTTGTCGTTAAAGTAAAGTAGATGACAACTTATGCAACCAAGTATTAAGAATATTATTATATAAGAAGATAACATACCACCATTTATTTTATAAAGTAAAAAATAAAAAAGGGTTACATGAAGCATAAAAAAGATAAGTTCCAAAACAAATTTATAAAATAACTTCTTTATTTTTATTAACCTAAATAACTTGAAAGTAAATAAAAAGAACATACCATATATAAAAGAATAAAAGATAACCCTAAACTGTTCATCTAAATTCATTATTTAAATAACTTTGATATTACTGAGTTTTCCTTTTTAGATTTTCCGTTATCAAAATAAGACAAAGCATCTATTATTCCTTTTATCATTATGGTACCTTCATACGTATCAAGTTTAATTATCTCAAGATCACGTCCCTTAATACCAAGTGGGCCTGCTTGTGTTTCTAATAAAAATTCTTCATTATCAAAACTATCAATTTTAGTAATACCACTTATTTTAATATTTTGTCTTTCTGTAATACTAATACTATGATTTAATAATTCCGTAGTTTCATTTTCTTTATTCATAAGCCCTCCTGATAAATTATATTAAAAAAAAAGAAAATTATAACTAATTTTCCTTTTCATATTCTTCAATTATAGCTTTTTCTATTTTTTCTCTTAGTTCTTTATTTATAGGGTATACATAATCTATGTATTTATCATCCCCTACTTTTCTGTTTGGCATTGCTGCAAATAAACGCGTGTTACCTTCAATTAATCTTATGCCATTTATTTTTAATACTCCATCTAATTCAATTACTGCATAACCCTTAACTCTAGAACCTTGCTTTTCTTCTTTTTGTACGGTTACCTTTGTTACTTCCATTAATCAATCACTCCTTTTGGTAAATACTAATATAATTTTACCATAATTGAAAAAAATAGCAAATAATTACTTGCTATTTTTTAAATTTCTTTCTTAAAACTATTAATAAGATAAGTATTACTACAAGTCCACCAACTATTAAAGCATAATTAATAACCTTTCTACCAGTTATTATAGTAACTATTAACTCAGCTTGGTCGTAGCTTCCAGATACCCTTGTTTTTTGGTTTACTAACCTTACTTGATAATAATCAGTTACAGGCTGTCCATCTTCACCAAATATACCTTTATCACTTATGGTAAAAGTTGCGTTAGAATCCTTATCTTTAATTATGTCATAACCCTCTGGTGCTTGTTTTTCTACAAACCTATATTCTCCCGGTGGTAAATTCTTAACGTTAATAGTTCCGTTTGTTGTCTCTAAAATATATGTTGCACCATCATCTTCTTCTTTTAAATCTTCAACGTATGAATAAGAAACTCCTTCTTCTTTTTTAAGAAGCATATCTCGGTAAACGCCATTTACTCTTTGTTGTAATGCGTATTTACCTCCGTCTATTAACTCTCCATTTTCACTTATCTTGTTAAATATAACTCCTGTTACACCATTATACATAACCATTGCGGTTGCATCTTGTCCTTTTGTTACCGTAACTGTTTGTGTTGGATTTTCTGGAAGAGTATATCCATTTGGTGCTTCTATTTCAGTTATTTCATATGTACCAGATTCTATTTTTTCAATATCAAACTTACCATTACAAGTTCTTATCTCATTAGTTGAACCTGATTCAGACTCACTAGATACTATGTAATTACCAGCAGAATTTTGCTTAACATAAATATCTTTACCATCCTTACTTAACGTAAATACCGGTCCTATATAATCTCCTGTACAATTATTCCCAGTATAATCTTCAACATCAATTACTTCTCCCTCAGAATTAATTGTTTGTTTTGATAATTTTAAATGCATATATTTATTAACAAACGTTTGAGAAGCCGTTGCATAACTGTTTGATCCTTCTCTATTTGATCCGGTAACATTTACCGTTACAACTTCTTTGTTAGTAATATATCCATCAGGAGTATCAGCTTCTTGAATGTAATATTTACCTACTTTTTTAATTCCCTTTAAATAAGCCCAACCATCTGAACCGGTTGCCGTTGTTGTTCCAATTTTATCAGTTAAAGAAGAATTTGAATAAACGTTAAATTTAACCCCACTCATTACGTTTCCATCTTCATCTTTTTTCTGGACTCTTAACTGATATGTTGGTCTTTTTCCTGTATAAACGTATAGATATACGGTTTTTGTAGCAGAACCTCTTATTAAAGTTTGTTTTGAACTATTTCGATTAATATAATATCTTAAAGGTCCATAATTATTTAATTCATCACCATTTTCTTTATAGGCATAAGTAAGTGTTATTCTAACTGCATCCGATTTATTTTCATATTCATTTTTAGTTGATACAGTAATTCCAGTATTAGTTTTTGTAACCGTAACACCACTTGGTGCTGAAACCTCATAATACTTTAATAAATCACTTGCAATACTAGAGCTGTGCTTAAAAGTTCTAGAAAAAGTTTGTGTATCATCATTATAACTAGTCAATTGCAAAGTATTAGAGTTATTTGGAACTTCAGAACTAGTTGCAAATGAAGGCGTTACGTTAAATCTTGCTGCACATCTTAAAACAGCTTTATATTGATTGAATACTGCACTATGGCCACTATCAATTAATTCATAAAAGCTATTTACACCTGATTGATTACCATAAACACTACCGTTTGACATATAAGGTCTATAATCACCTTTTAAAATTTCATTGGCGTTTATCTCATCTCTTTCATTAGAAATTAATTCCCATATGATTCCTTGAGTTGCAACCGTATTAGCATTGCTATTAGTCCAGCAAGACATTACTTTTTCTAAATCTTCAACAGAACTTGTTATTCCACTTACCCATTGACCATCATCTGGAGGATCTGACTGCGGATTACTATATCCACTAACGGTTGAATTTGATCTAAAATCGGCACCTGGCTCTGCACAAAATACGTTTGGTGTGCCAGATTCATTAGTACGCCACCTTCCAATATATCTTGCGTGCCTTTCTCCATAACCTCTGGTTGAATAAGTTGCATCACTATAACCTAAATCTGCCCATAATGTTTTATTTGTAATACTAACAGCTTTAGTAGATAATGGAAATGCAAAAACACTAATTAAGAGTAATAATAATATGTTTCTTATTTTTTTATTCATCTTCGCCACCTCCTAATATCTGTAAATCATCTACTGAAACAAAGTTAACGAAAGATCCTGCTTCTTTTCTTGTAATATCAAAAGCAACTGTTAAATATTTCTTTTCGTTTTCATATATTAATTCATCTGGTAACGTTGTATTAGAAAGTGTTCCATCTTCATTTAATACCCATCCAGCATTTTCTTCATAATCCGGATTAAAGCTCATACCATCTGGCACTTCTTCTGTTATTAAGGTTGCATATCCTGGATAGTATTTAACGTTTTGTATCTCTATTGTATAAACTACCTTAATTTTCAAATTATTAATGTCTTTAACGTCTAACTTAGCAAGTTTTACGTTACCATACTCTTTAGTTGTTACAACGCCTAAGGCATTTGTAACTTCTGCCCTAGTTATATATTTATTTACTTTTAATTCAAATACTTTTCTTAGTGATAAACCAAGATTAATGTTTCTTATTATTCTTGTTTCAGAGTTTACTGTTATAGGATCAGTTTTTATAATACTCATTATTTCAGGTTCTTCTTGTGATTCTGAATCATCGTCTTGATTATCACTTTGATCTTCATCAGTAGTTTCTTTATCATCAGTTGTTTGATCTTCGTCTTCTGTTAAAGAAGAATCAGTATCTTCAATAGGTACTTCTTTAAATGCTGATAATCTTGACTTATCATAGAAATCTTCCGAAGGCATTCCTGTTGCACCATACTTTTCAGTGTTGAATTCTGCTACTATGTAATAGTCACCTTCATTTAATCCACTAAATCTATACACGCCATCTTTATCTGGAGTAGTAGAATCTAATAAATTATCATTTGAATCATATAAATTAAGTGTTACAGCATCTATTTTCTTTTCATCATCATCCATGATACCATCAACGTTAAAGTCTTCCCAAACAACACCAGTTATTTGTTTACTTATTACTTCTAGTTTAATGTCTTTAAAGTTTTTATATCCTGAATCGGTACCATTAGCATTTTTATATTCTAAATATGATTTAAATGTATATACATCATCTGGTTCATTACCTGTTGTATAAACTTTAATAGTATTAACAGCAGAAGTCTTTGGAGCCAAACTATCATAATGTACTTTAAATGCTGTTAGATTAGAATATTTTCCATCAGATGATTTAAAATCATCACATGATTGCCATTCTACGTTATCCTTTAGATTTTCTGATGTTATCATACTTGGATCAGATGATGTACACATTGCGTTTTCTGGTAACTCACCTAACTGTATAGTTCCGTTAAAGGATGAGCCGTTAACTTTATCTGTGTAAGGTAATACCGTATATACATCAACGTCAGTTACGGTGTTTCCACTTGGTATTTCATTATTATATAATTTCGTTGAAAAATCAAATGAATCATCTTTGTTTATGTTAGATACATATATATCATTTGAATATACATACTGACCATAAGAAACAGGTTCTGTATTTTCAATTCTTATGTCTTTGGTTTCAGTTTTATATTTATCAATACTTGAAACATCATTATTAATTGAATAATCATTTCCACTTATATCACCAGATGAAACCCTAATTTGGAAATCACCAGTTACTGATGCAACATCTACGTTAAAATCAAAGTATATAGGTTCAATCCAACTATTAGGCTCAATTGATGTATATGTATAAGTTAATATAGTATTGCCATTATTATACGTAATATCTGGCGTCATCTCATAGTTATTATTATATACGTAGTTAATACCTTGTGGTAATTCAAACCTTACCGTAAAGTTTTCTAATCTGTTATAGCCAAAAATATTTGAATGAATGTTCATTGCAGGTGATACAACATCAAGCGTTGTAAATACCGTATAATTATCGTTTTTAGAGGCATCCAATATTACTACATCAGATGAACTATAATCATTTCCACTTCCGATGTTTACCGTTGCCCTTGATTTATAAGGTGTAATATAAACATCAGGAGTATTAGATTCCTTTGTTAATGTCTCACCATTATTTATCCATGAGAAAGTTGCACTTTCACTAAATTTTAAATTATTTAAGTTGCCAGCTACATCAGAAGTTGCAGAATAAGTTTTTACCTCATACTTAGTTCCTATCTCAATTAATGTTCCTGGCCTTATAACAAAGCTTTCGTCTTCGTTAGGTTTTATTGTTATCTTTATATTTTTAATAACATCTTCATCACGGTTAAACCCTTCAGGTGCCTTACATGTATTACTTGCATCACAATACTGTATAGTATAATCAGGCAATGCATCTATAACAGAGTCATTATATGTAGCTTTTAGGTAGAAATATGAGTTAGGAGATACGTTTTCAGAATATGCAATTGGTATTAAATTATTATCTACTGGTATGTTTATATCTAACTGCGATATATTATCATCCGCATCAAATCCATACTCGAATTTTGATGATAATGTTACTTCTTCTCCCATTGCAGCAGTATAATAATTTCCGTATAATCCATTTTTTTCTGAACTATCTACTAACACTGTTTCAGAGTTTTCATTAACATACATACTACTTGTAAGTGAAGTGGTATCATATCCGTTTGCATGTTCTTTATTTTCTACTGAAGCAGAAGATGATTTATCACTTAGCATTGCTAATAAATTAACGTTAAAATCATCAGATGAAGATTCATCCTTAGGAGAATTTACGGTTACATAGTAAGACCCAATAGCATAAAAATCATTACTTATTTTATTAACATAAGTTGAAGGAATAATATTGTTTATTGATAATTTATATTGATAAGGTATTACATTGATATTTTTTGTTATGGTTGCTATATAACCTTTAGAATCTCTTTTATCTACCGTATATACCTCAGATTTTCCATCATCACTTAATTTGTAAGAACAATCTACTGAATCATTACAAACAACTGTATCATCACCAATCGTAATACTATGATCACTAAATTCTTCATCTTCATATATATTTCCTGTTTTAACTGAAATATTATCTGACGTTGTTGTTGGCATACTCTCAACAACGTTAATGTTTCTTATTATTTTTTCATCAGTTCCAACAATCGTATATTCTTCTTGATATTCTCCGGGCTCATCAATTAAATCGTCTAAATTAACCTCTTGTTCACCTTTTAAATATCTAACCGTATAATCTGTTTCCAACTTAGCTAAATCGCCAGTTTCATTACTAAATAATCCTGGATCTTCATATCCTTCTCCTGCGGTAACATACTCTGTTTTAGTTCCACTTAAAGAATAATTTTCGTTTTGAGGCTCTACTATACTTACCTTCTTTACCATTGAAATAGCATTTATATTTAAAGGTGAATATCTTATTTCATAATCGCCTATTTCATTTAAACGAATTTCATTATCTTCTTTAACACTATCTTCAACATAAACGGTTTCTGTTGTCTCTGGAATAGAAGCGCTACCCAAAGTTAGTCTTGAATCATCTAATTCCTCTCTATAAGTTGCATCAGATGAATCAGGATATTTTTCAATTTCTACGTTTGAAGAAGAAACTAAGGTAATTGCTGATAAAGCACTTTGATCGTCTTTAATACCATAAGAAGCTTCGCTTGATGGTATTCTATCAAATGCAGTTATTGCACCTGAAGTACTTGTTAAATCTGGTAAAACATTTGAAGCAAAATAATGTCTTGATGAATTATATATACCAAAATAGTTACCATCAAAGTTATTATTATTAAAAATATTATTATTTTTTGTATAAAGAGTTAAACTCTTATTATCAGAAGTTCTTTTAGCTACCAAAGTTAAATCTGCTGAAGTACTTAAATGAGCTCCTTTTAAAGAAATGGTATCTTCATCAGAGTCTATTTGAACACCAAGCATTAAACCAAATAATGCATCTCTATCTCCATTATCAGAAATTTTCTTTGCAACACCCGGTTTTACAACAGGAGTTAAGGAATATTCCTTATCATAGGTTGTTGTAATATTTTGAACATCATTTACGGATGTAACGGATGAATTACTACCACCTTGAATTGTAATAGTAGGTTTTATAGAAGTATCTTTATTTGCGTTTAAAATTGATAAAGTAAATAACTGGCTTTGACTTGAACAAACGTTAACTGGCGATATTTTAACGGTTAAAGTTTTTCCATCTTCAGATATTTTTGATGATGCATTTTCATCTGCTCCTAACCATTTAACATCATTAGTGTTTATATCATCAGGCAAGGTTGCCGTTATCGTTACTTCATCAGCTTGATATATCGTACCTTCAGTTGTACAATTATTTTGATCACTTAAAGTAAAATGAAGGTTATAAGTTACCTTTGTAAAGTTTGGGGCAATATCGTTTTGTTCTCCTTCGGTTGAAACGGTTAAACTATCTACTCTTGCAGTTGCGTTAGTTATTGTTTCATCGGTTGCAGCCCTAACAACTAAAAAGATTATAAGCGATAATAAAAATATACCTATCGCTGCCGATACATATTTATGCTCACCAATAAAATTAAGTATTCTTATTCTTGTGATTAAAAACCAATCTTTGATTTTTGTTTTAGCTGCGTTCACGATAATACCTCCATTCTAGTATATACATATTAATTTAACCATAAATGAAGATAAAAATCAATAAGAGAGCAAAAAAAGTTCATATATTATGAACTTATTACAACGTTATTAATTAAAATGTCAGAATAGCAAAAACTCTTTATGTCTGTGTCTGTTTTAAACGTCCAAATATTTTTATAAGTATCCATTATACAGCCTTCATAAACCTCGCTTTTATTTCTTCCAATATCAACACATATCGTTATTTTCTTTCCCTTTAAAGAACTTAAACGACTCTTAATTTCATTTAACATTAAAAATCTCCTTATCTTGGGTAACCAGTTGTCATTATCCCCTTAGTATTTACGCCACCGATACCATCTTTTCCATTACTTGTCTTGGAAAGTAACTCAAGTAAATCAACATCTTTATTTTTGTCTGTTAAGCTAAGTGATAATGCGATTATTGCCGGATCAAGTGCATGAATGTTTATTTTTTTAGGACTAGACGCAAAGTTAGCGCCTGATTTTATTAATTTATCATAATCAGACTGACAAGCACCTGCTATTATAATTAATTTATCATAATCCTTTTGATACTTACGACAAACCTTAACAGCATCAGAAAAATATTTTGAATTATTTCTAACTAGTGAGTCATGCCCGGTTATTACAACTATATCAGGATTTATATCCTCTAAATATTTTTCAATATTAGAAGCCATTTGATCCTCTTTTGAGTATATACCAAAAGCAAGTACATTTGCTTTCTTATAAAAATCTAAGCATCTATTTAAATACTCTTTATCACCATCCACATGAAGTATTTTTCCAGGAATATAAAAGTAATCACTTCTTTGAAAGTCTCTTAGTTTTTCTATTTTTTCATAAAACTCTCTATCATCTTGTTTTTCATTAGTGTTTGAAACAGGCATTAAATCAGATATATCACTATCAGCGCATAATCTTACGTTTACTCCTTTTAAATAAGCAACCCCATCTGCTATTTGCTCTATTTTAAATATAACATCATTATCATGAGATATTCTTGTTACTAAATCTCCTACTTTAAACATTTTATCACCCAAATAAATATATGCAAAAAAAAGCTAAACATGATTGTTTAGTTTAAATTATTTGCAATATCAATAAATTCATCGATGGTTATTTGTTCGGCTCTAAAACTTATGTTTTTATCATGTTTTTTAAGCACGATATCTATTTTTTCTAAATCATAATTTTTTAAATTATTTTTTAAAGTCTTTCTCTTTTTAGAAAAGGCATCTTTTACTAACTTAAAGAATAATGATTCATCTTTTAAATATGGTTTTTTTTCTTTCTTTGTAAAAACAACAACCGCAGAATCAACGGTAGGTTTTGGATAAAATACGTTTCTTGATACCGTAAAGGCCTTTTTTATATCAAAATAATAATTTAAAAAGATAGATAGTGAGTTATATGATTTTGTTGCGACTTTCGCAGAAAATCTATCTGCTACCTCATTTTGTACCATAACTATTATTTTTTCTACGTTAATTTTTTCATTTATAAACTTTGTTATTATAGGTGTTGTTATATAATAAGGAAGATTTGCAACAACGTATATTTTGTCATAATTATATTTTTTTATATCTAAAGCTATATCACGATTTAAAAAGTCATCATAAATAATATCAATATTATCATATTCTTTTAAGATTTCTATTAGAGGTTCTTTTAACGTCTTATCTATTTCATAGCCAAGTACGCGTTTAGCGTTTAAAGCAAGTTTTTTAGTTAAAGCCCCAGCGCCAACTCCTACTTCAATAACTAATGTATCTTTTGTTATATCAGCTAGTTTAACGATGTTGTTTAAAATGTTTTGGTCAAGTAAGAAGTTTTGACCAAATCTCTTTTTAAACGTAAAATTGTTATCATTTAATATATCTTTTGTATTCATAATTAACCTCTTTATATCATTTATACTAAAAAACAAATAAACTTTTTAATTTATTTGTTTTTATTTTAACATATATATCTAATTTTTACCAAGTAACCGCAATATCTATTTGGGTAGGATTATTTTTAGCAAATCCTCCGGTATCACAAACAATTGCATAACCTAAAGAACTTTCAATTATTGTTCCTCGGGGACGAATCTCATAGTTTGCTGCGACTATTACGTAATCTCCAAGCATCTTAACGCCATCACTACGAATCCAATAAGGATATTCAGCTTCAGAATAACCAGCACGTCTCATTGAGTTAATAACGCTTGTCATATCTAAATTGTAATAAGATTCTTTACCAGAAGGTCCGTAAATAACACCTTTACTTTTTGTAAGCACGTCACCCGTCCAAGTAAGTGCAGGTAAGGTATTTACCTTCGCTGTCGTAGTTGCAACCGTTGTTGTTGTCGTTGTTGTTGTTTGTGTAGTTGTTGTGGTTGTTTGGTTTTGTTTTTCCAATATAGAAGATACTGATGCAACATAATTATTTGGATCAAACGTTTTTTTAGTAGTTGATACCGTTACAATACTTCCATTATCGGAAAATAATATTCCAGCTTTTGAAAAACCAATAAATGCTACTAAGCACACTACTAAAGTGAGCAGGGCATACTTAATTTTTCTACTAAAATTTTTCACTTTTTCACCTCTCGCCCTTTCGGGTTCGTATCTAATAATATCATATATAAAATTACAAGTCAAATTTTGTCATAACAGATAATCCTGTCTTATCCATAACGACTTTATCTTTAACTTCTTTTATTTTAGCTATTTCATTAACTATATAAGCTAAATTACATGGATTATTTATCCTTCCTCTATAAGGCTCTGGTGTAAGGTATGGACTGTCTGTTTCAAGAGAAATACACTCAAGCGGAATTTGTTTTACCACTTCTTTTACTTTCTTTGCATTCTTAAAAGTTACAACTCCTCCAATGCCAATTAAAAATCCTAGTTTTATAAATTCTTTTGCACTTTCTATACTTCCAGAAAAGCAGTGCATTATTCCGGATACTTGATATTCTTTTAATAAATCATAAACGTCTTTTGTGGCATCTCTATTATGAACTATTACTGGTAAATTACGTTCTTTTGCAATATTTAGCATACTTTTAAATGTACTTATTTGTTTATCCTTATTTTCCTTAGTCCAGTAATAATCAAGTCCAATTTCTCCTATTGCTACGACCTTTTTATTTTTAGATAACTTCTTTATTTTATCAATGTCTTTTTTTGTTATGTCATTACAATTTTCAGGCCCTATTCCAACCGATGCATAAACGTTTTCATAACTGTTTGCAAGCTCCACTGCTTCATGGCTTGTTTTTACATCATATCCGTTTATTATCAGTTTATCAACCCCACACGAAAAAGCCTTTTCTATTTCTTTTTTTACATCATCATAACATGAACTTAATAAATGACAATGTGAATCTATAAGCATTTTATATCACCAAAAAAATTATACCATATCACTGATATAATTTCACCGTTAAATACTTTAAAAACATAATTAAAACAATACTCAAATAACAAGCATCAATAATCATGCGACTTTCGTAATACATTAAAACTGAAAAAGTAAACAAAGCTATAAAAAAGATTATTTTTAAAGCTAAACCATTACCTTTTTCAACAATATTCTTAAAGTGCATCAACAAGTTCTTCCTTTCATTAGTATTTTTACTACAGGTACAACTTGATACAACGTTAAAAATATAACATATTATAAAAATCTAGTAAATAAAGAATACAATAAATATCAAAATTAGACAAAAATTTTACATATTAATTACTTTCTAAATAGTTTTCTATTAATGATCTAGAAAAATTAATTATATTAAATATTTCATCTTTATTATTCTCTTTAAATTGTATTATCATAAACCCAACTAAATCAGCATTAGGGCTTAACGTAAAAATTGATAAATCACCGCTTAAAATAACGTCGTTAGACAATTTTATACTTGTTAAATTATTTGTATTATTACCCACTCTAATTATATTTTGTAACTCATTTGTTATTTTAGTATTTAAAAACTTCTTATCGTTTGAAAAAACAACTTCATTTAAACTTGTAATATAAATATTAGTATGCGTTTTTTTTGCTAGTAAGTTAATGTAATAGTCTAAAAATTCTTCTTTTTTATTTATTAGTGAAAATTTCTTTAACATTATGGTATCGTCATTAAGAAAAATTTCTAGTAATTCCCCTGTTTTTAAGTGCATGTTCTTTCTTATTTCCTTTGGTATTACGATTCTTCCTAATTCATCTATCCTTCTTGTTATACCTGTTGTTTTCATACATATCTTCCCTTCTTTTTTAGAATGGGAAAAATTATAAATTTTATTCAATTACATCTAACATTTTTAACAAATAATGTAAAAAGTGTTCACTTAAATTTTTAATTGGTAAAACAATCCTTAAAATGTCATTAAAGTATTTTACTTCAAAAGCAGGATTAATCTTAAACAACTTACTTAATAAATCTATTCCATCTATCTTTGATGAATGCTCTTTATCAAAGAAAACTGTTATTTTATCTTTTTCTTGTAATACTTTAAATACTCCTTTTTTCTTGCTATTAACCTCAAATAACTCTTCTTGCATATAAATTATTACATCTTCATCTAATGGTCCGAATCTGTCCGTTAATTCGTATTTTACCTTATTAAATGAATCTAAATCGGTTATGGTATTAATTTTCTTATGAATTTCTATTTTAAGTTCTTCCGAATCAGCGTACTTATCACTTATATGTGTTGCTACTTGTATAAATGGTTTTTCATTAACAGGAGCTTTTTCTTCATCTTCTTCTTTTATATTTCCTTTTAATTTTTCTACTTCTTCGTTTAGTATTTTAATGTACATATCATAACCAATGGTATCAATAAAACCGGATTGCTGCTGTCCTAATATATCACCCGCACCCCTAATTGATAAATCTCTTAAAGCAAGTGCATAACCACTACCAAGCTCAGTAAATTCTTTTATTGCATCCAGTCTTTTTATAGCAACATCATTTAGCTCTTTATTTTTATCATACATTAAGTATGCATAAGCAATTTGTTTTCCTCTTCCTATTCTACCTCTTATTTGATATAACTGACTAAGTCCAAAATGATCTGCATCCAAAACAATTAATGTATTTGCATTTTCAATATCAATACCGGTTTCAATTATGGTAGTACAAACCAAAATATCATATTTATGCTCAACAAACTCTTCCATAGTCTTTTCAATTTGTTCCTTATTCATTTGACCATGAATATAAGTTGCGCTTGCTTCTGGTACTAACCTTTTTATTTCACTTGTTTTATCAATGATTTTAGCAACGTTATTATAAAGGATAAAAACTTGGCCCTGCCTTGATAATTCTTTATATATAGCATCTTTAATTACCTGTTTATTTTCCCTTAAAACATAAGTTTGAATTGGATATCTAAACTTAGGAGGAGTTTCTATTAAAGAAAGGCCCCTTACTTTTGTAAGTGACATTTGAAGAGTTCTTGGAATCGGTGTTGCAGAAAGTGTTAAAACATCGATTGTTTCTTTATACCTTTTGATTTTTTCTTTATGAGTCACTCCAAATCTTTGTTCTTCATCTATTACAAGTAATCCTAAATCCTTAAATTTAACATCATTACTTAAAAGTCTATGAGTACCTATTATTAAATCTATTTTACCGTCTTTTAAGTCTTTTAAAATAACGTTTTTTTGTTTAGGCGTTACAAACCTATTTAAAACTGCAATGTTTACACCAAAGCCATCAAACCTATTTATTGCATTATCATAATGCTGTTTTGATAAAATGGTTGTTGGACATAAAAAGCATGCTTGCTTTCCGGATAATATACATTTAAAAATGGCCCTAAAAGCTACTTCCGTTTTACCATAACCAACATCCCCACATAATAGTCTATCCATTGGATAAGGCATTTGCATATCCTCTTTTATTTCTCTTATAGCTTTTAATTGATCCTTTGTCTCTTCATACTCAAACTTACTTTCAAACAAAGTTTGATTTTCATCATCAGGCATAAATGCAAAACCCGGAAGTAATTTCCTTTTAGCAGATGTTTCTAATAATTCTTTTGCAATATCTTTTACCTTAGATTTAATCCTTGCTTTTTGTTTTGCCCAGTCAGTACCTCCTAATTTACTTAACTTTGGAATTGCTCCCTCGTTTGATGAATACTTAGTTATATACTCAATGTTTTCAACAGGAACATATAACTTATCATTATCTTTATATAAAAGATGTAAATAATCTTTTTTTAAACCTTTTACCGTTAGCGTTACAATACCTAAATACTTAGCTATACCATAAGAAGAATGAACAACATAATCACCGATTTTTAAAGCGTTTATGTCTTTTATTTTTAGGCCATACCTAAACTTACTTTTAAAGTTTATTACCTGGTTTTTCTTATATATTTCATTAGAAGATAAAAAAACGTTATTATCTATTATAAAACCATTTGGCAATTTCTTTTTATAAATAGATATGTAAGATAAATCTTCATTCTTAGGATTTATAATGGTTTTAAAAGATACTTTGCTAATAAAATCATTAATCATGTCTTTATTATCTAAATAAACCATTACATTCTTTTTACCTTTAATTTCTTTTCCAATAAAGTTATTAATAGAATCATAATTTCCGTTAAATGGTAATATTTCACTAGTAAAATAATTTTCAAGACAAAAATCATCTGTTTTTTTATAATTATCAACGCCTAATATATCAACGTATAAATTAGGTATTAAATCATATAAATCATGCATGTATTTGGAAATTTCAAACGTATCATTTTCCTTAAACTCAAGTATTTCTTCACTTGTTTTATTATAAGCTATTTTAATTGCTTCTAAATCAGTAAAAACAGTTATTTTATCAGCTATATATTCATCCAACCTTGACAATTTATTAACAACTCTTGGAAGAAGACTTTGTCTTTGCGGTAAATCGCTTACTTTTTTTTCATTTATAAATTCAGTAAATGGTAATATTTCCACGGATTTTAAATCTTCCTTTGATAATTGGGAAGAAGCATCAAAAGTCCTTATTTTATCTATTTCATCATCAAAAAATTCAATTCTTACTGGATTTTCTAAACCGTAAGGAAAAACATCTAATATATATCCTCTATTAGCATACTCTCCTGTTTTAGTTACTAAATCTTGCCTTTCATATCCCATCATATCAAGTTTTTCAACGATTTTTTCTCTTGATATTATATCACCAAAAGATATGGTTGTTTTTAAACTTTTCCATAAGTCTTTACATGGTAAAAATCTTAGATATCCCATTTGGTTTGTTATTATTATTTTGTTATCAAAAGAAAAAGCAAGCTCATTTAAAGTTTCAATTCTTTTAGCCATTAAATCCGGCGAAATTGCAAGAGCTTCACTAACTAAAAAATCATCCATCGGAAATAATAATATATTATCTGAAAAAACAGACAAATCCTTATACAAGTTATTAGCTTCATAAAGCGTATTAGTAACAATTAATATGTTTTTTTTACTTGCATCAAAAAGATTCCAAACATAACTTGCTTGGATTTTTTTATTTAATCCTAATACCTTAACTGGTAACTTAGAATCTAGAATTTTATTTTTAAAAACGTTATGGAACATATCCATCACCCATTTTCTAGTTTTTTATTTTTACGTTATATTTACTCATAAGCTCGTTAAAAGGGGTATGAAATGACTCTAATACAGCGTCTGCCGCCTTTTCAATTATAGGATCTATCTTCTTTTTTTCTTCCTTGGTTAACTTTCCTAAAACATAATCTTTAGTATCAATACTCTTATCATTTGATATACCAATTTTTATTCTTTTATATTCGTTAGTACCTAAGTTTTGTTCTATGTTTTTTAGGCCGTTATGTCCGCCGGAAGAACCTTTTTCTTTTAATTTCATTGTTCCTATAGGTAAATCTAAATCATCACTTATGACCAAAACATCTTCTAATTTTATATCTAAATATCTAATAAAGTCAATCATTACCTCACCTGATAAATTAATATATCGTTGAGGTTTTAAAAATAAAACATGATTTAAATCAAGATAAGTATCAAAGTAAAGAGCTCCGTTTCTTTCTTTCCATTTATAAACTTCTAATCTTTTGGCTATTTCATCTATTACTCTAAAACCCATATTATGTCTTGTATTATTATATTCTTTACCAGGATTACCTAATCCTACGACTAATTTTATCTTCATTTTGTACCTCCATTAAATATTTTTAAAATTTCATTCGTATAACTTCCATCTTTATTATGAACAATAATACCTTTTTCTACTATTAAACCTGGTTTTGCATTTTTAGCACCTTCTATTATTACCAAATTTGACTTTGAATCTGAAAAAGGATAAATAAACTGTAATCTTTTTGGTTCAAGATTATTATTTTTCATATAAAAAATAATATCTATTAACCTATCTGTTTTATGAACAATAGCTATTTTACCATTATTTTTTAAAATTTTTCTTGCACATTTAAAAATATCTTCTAAGTTAAGTTTTATTTCATGTCTTGCAATCGCTTTTATTACATTATCGTTTATATTATCATTATTATCATATTTAAAATATGGAGGATTACACGTTATTAAATCAAAGGTATCAGTTTCATAAATCTTACTTAATGTTTTAACATCCACATTAATAATACTAATTTGATCTTCTAATTTATTTAATTTAACACTCTTAACTGCTAAATCAAAAATAGGTTTTTGTAATTCAACTCCTATTATTTTTGCTTTTGTTTTCGTACTCAAAAACAAAGGAATAGGAGCATTTCCAGAACAAAAATCTATTATTTTTTGTTTATTATTAACTTTTACAAAATTTGCAAGTAAAACAGAGTCAAGTGAGAAGTTAAACCAATCTGTATTTTGAACAATTTTTAAATTATTATAGTTCAATAAATCATTTACTACTTCCATTTTCAGCTACCGATATTTCTACTTCTTCATCATCTGATATTTTTATTTTATACGTTCCTTTAAGAACGTTAAGCTCACTTACTCTTCCTTTTTTACCATCTTTTTCAACGTACTGTCCAACTTTTGGAAAATCTTTTTTATAATAAGTATATGTATCATCTTCATAACCTAAACAGCAAAGAAGTCTGCCACAAGCACCATTAATTTTTGTAGGATTTAAAGCAATACCTTGATTTTTTGCCATGTTAATAGAAACACTATCAAACGTAGTTAAGAACGTACTACAACAAAGAGGCCTGCCACAAGGACCTAATCCACCTATTTCTTTAGCCTTGTCTCTTACACCTATTTGTCTTAATTCAATTCTAGTTTTATATTTTGATGCTAAAAGTTTAGCTAATCTTCTAAAATCAACTCTTTCATCTGCAATAAACTTGAAAATAAGCTTTTTTCTATCAAAGGTATATGATGCCTCAAAAATTTTCATATCTAAATTTTCTTGTTTTACTAGTTCTTTTGCATATTCTAAGGCTTTTTTAGAATCAGCTTGATTTTTTTTGTTTATCTTAAAATCTTCTTTATTAGCTACTCTTATAATTTCTTTTAAAGGTAAAAAAACTTTTTCTTTAGGCATATCAAGTACATCTGTTACTGCTTGTCCATACTGCATACCACGTTCAGTTTCTACTATTACATAATCATTTTTCTTAACGTTTGTCTTTCCAGGTGCAAAATAATATGTTCTATTTGCATTAGAAAAATTTATTCCTATTACTTTAATCATCTTGTATTTCCCCTATTCCAATAAGTAAATTATCCATAAACAAAAGTATATTAACATTGTACTCCAACTTATATATATTTTCCAAAATAAATGATATTTTTTTAGTTATTAAATTAATTGATGAACGATTTGCTATACTAATTAGATCATTTTTTTCAAAATATAAGCAACTATTTTTTAATTTATAATTTAAAATATCTTTATAAAATAAAAGCATTACATAAAGTGCTGATGATAATTTATCTTTTGTTTGAAATTGATTTAAAAACTCTTCTTTTGCCTTTGAAAAAGCTAAAGAATAATTGTTTTCGGCTAACCTTATAAAATCCAAAGCAGCATATATTTCTTCTTCGGTTAAATTAGTTTGTTTTACAACGAAATCAATACCTTTATCTATAGAATCATTATTCAATTTTATTACTTGACACCTTGATGCAATAGTTGGCAAAACCATATCTAAATTAGTTGTTGTAAATATTGCTACCGTATTACTATCTGGTTCTTCCAAAAACTTTAAAATAGCATTTGCTGCCGATGCATTTAAACACTCAGCATCATTTATTATATAAACTTCGTTTTTTCCTTCTATGCTATTTGTTTGAAAAGCATTTCTAAGTTCTATAACACTTTCTTTTTTTATAACGTTATTAACGGGATTAATAATTTTTAGTTCGTTAAAAGTATTATCATCTATTCTTGCACATATATTGCAATCATTACAATTTTCTTTATATTTATTAGGACAAATTAATACTTTGCTAAACAAATTAGTATATAAATCAAGCAGTTTTTTTGAGTTACAATATAATATATAAGCTTGTACACTATTTTTACTGTTATTTATCTTATTTAATACTTTATTTAATATTGGTTGATTTTTAACATTTATTTCGTCTAGCATAATACCACACCTTTACTAATAATTCAAAAGTAAGAAAACCGCAAGTCCAATAATTCCAGGAACATCAAACAAACTAGCTATAACAATCGTTATAACATTAATAGGTATCATAAGATTAAGTGATGATAAAAAAGTATTATAACCAAATAATAAAACCATTCCTATTACTACTTTTTTTATAATTTTTAGTATGAACTTAAACATATTTTCACCTCTAATAGAAAATATGTTTTTTAAAATATAATTATGATACCTCACTTCTGTTTTCTAAAGCCATTTCTAAAGTCAAAGTATCTAAATATTCCATATCAGCACCTATTGGTACACCATGAGCTATCTGAGTTACTTTAACAGGTGTATTTTCAAGTAATTTTGTAATGTATAAAGCAGTTGTATTTCCTTCTATTCCTGGACTTAACGCAAGAATAATTTCTTTTATATTTTCTTCTTTAATACGTTTTATTAGTTTATCAATTGATAAATCTTCTGGATTAATGCCATCCATTGGTGATATTAATCCCCCTAAAACATGATATTTTGTTTTAAAAACTCCCAATTTTTCAAAAATAAACACGTTTTTTTGGTTTTCAACAACACATATAATGTCATTATTTCTATTTTCATCATCACAAAATAAACAATTGTTCGATTCTGATAAACAACCACATACAGGACATGTAGTTATATTTTTCTTTATATCAGATATAGATTTACTAAATTGATTTATTTTTTCATCATCTAAATCAAGCATGCAAAAAGCATATCTTTCAGCGGTTTTAGTTCCAACACCTGGCAAAAGCTTAAAGCAATCTACTAATTTTTGAAAACTCTCTGGATAATTCATTTTAAACTCCTAAAATAAATCACCAAATGCTCCAGCTTGACTACCCATTTTTTTCTCTATTTCCTTATTTATTTTGGAAATAGCATCATTTGTAGCTATCATAATCATATCTTCTAGTATTTCTATATCATCTTTTTCTAAATCAGTTTGTTTTATTTTTACCGATAATACTTCTTTTTTACCATTCATTTTTACCTCTACTAGTTCAGATTCACCAACAAAAGTCATTGCCTCTATTTCTGATTTTGAATTCATTATATTTTTTTGCATAGATTGTGCTTGTTTCATTAAAGCTTGTAAATTCATTTTAAAATTCCTCCATTTCTATTAATTCACCAAACTCATTTAATAAATTATTATTTTGTTTACTTTTTAATTCATCAAGAGCTTGCTTTTCATCAATATATTGTAATTCTTTATTTTTTACCTTTTTTGCATAAATTGGTCTTATTTTTGACCAATAATCAGAAGAAATATAAACTAATTTATAATTGTTATTTAATATTTCTTTTAAAAGATCCTTACTGTTATCATATATTTTTTCTACTCTATTAACCAGAGAATCTAACGGAAGTGTAATTATTATTCCGGTTTTTGATGCTGCTACCGGTTTTGAATTTTCTAAAATACCTGCTGATATTTTATATTTATCATTAATTAAATAATCATTTATGTTTTGCCATAATTCATTTATAAAATTAATATCATTCTTTGTTGCTTCAAGCAAAATATTATTAATTCTTATTTCTTTTATTTTAGATATATTTTCAAAATTTTTATTATCCAATGTTTCACGTGGAACATTACTTTTATTTTTTTCAGATGATGTTTCACGTGGAACATTATTTTTGTTTTCTTCATATGATGTTTCACGTGGAACATTGTTTTTACTTTCTTCTTTTGTTTCACGTAAAGTATTAGTATTTAAAATATCTATTAATTTAATCAACTGTACTTCAAAAGTAATGTTTTTTTGATAATATTTTTGTAATTTAGTTAATGTGTCAGATAAAAAATCGACTATTATATACATATTTTGTTCTGATAATCTATCATAAATATTTTTATCATCATCTAAAACATTTTTTACTATATTTTTTTTATATAAAATTCCATTTCTAATAAAATTAACCATTTTTTCACAAATTAATGAAATGTCTTTTCCAGAAGAATAAAACGTATTGATTTTATTGGATATGTTATCATAATTTTTTTCTATTATATCTAAAAATAAACTTATTAATTCTTTTAAAGTTATATTTCCAGATAAACTTTCTATATCATTTAATGTTATTTTCTCGTCACAAAAAGCATAGGCTTGATCTAATAAACTAATAGCATCACGCATACCACCTTTTGAATTTACTATTATTTCATCCAAAGCATCATCAGTTATGGTTATTTTTTCTTTTTCTATAATGTTTTTTAAACATTCTTTCATACTTTTTGGACTTATACTTTTAAAATCAAATCTTTGACATCTGGATATTATAGTTGCTGGTATTTTTTGTGGTTCTGTTGTTGCCAAAATAAAAATAACGTATTCTGGAGGTTCCTCAAGAGTTTTTAATAAGGCGTTAAATGCTCCTATAGAAAGCATATGTACCTCATCTATTATATATACCTTATATTTAGACATAGAAGGAACTAAATTAACTTTGTTTTTTATTTCTCTTATTTCATCAACACCATTATTTGAAGCAGCATCTATTTCAATAATATCCGGATTAGCGTTTTCATTAAACGATTTACAATTTTCACATTCATTACATGCATCTCCGTCTTTAGGATTTAAACAGTTAATAGCTTTAGCAAATAATTTTGCACAACTTGTCTTGCCTGTTCCCCTTGGACCAGAAAAAAGATATGCATGGCTTAATTTGTTGTTTTTTATAACGTTTTTTAAAGTTTTAGTAATTACATCTTGACCAAATACTAAAGAAAATGATTTTGGTCTATATTTTCTATATAAAGTTTGATACGCCATACACATTCCTCCTTGTTATATTATAACATTTAAACGAATTATTTTGAATAAAAAAATAATGTTTCACGTGGAACATTACCTTTTATTTTTAAAAAAGTTTTGAAGTTCTTTTTTGTATTCATTTTCATAATAATCTAGTTTAATATATTTATTTTTATTAATTATAATATTCTTATCTTTTGATAAACAAAAATAAACATTTTTTATTCTACTTAATTCTATTGCAGCTGCACACATTGTGCATGGTTCAAGTGTTACATATATATCACAATTATTTAATCGCCAATTCTTTAGTTTTTTTGATGCTTTTTGAATGACTATAATTTCTGCATGTTTTGTTGAATCTTTTTTTGATTCTATTTGATTATACCCTTTTGTAATTATTTTATTATCTTTAACTATTACTGCACCAATAGGTACTTCTTGCTTTTTTAATGCTTTTTTTGCCTGTTTTAAAGCTTCTAACATAAATTTTCTATTCATTTTATCTCCTTAATGTTCCACGTGGAACATTCATTTGTTTATTTATTATGTTTCACGTGGAAC
>DVMT01000001.1 GCA_018714855.1 Candidatus Aphodocola excrementigallinarum | reverse complement strand
TGATAAAATTTTATCTTTATATTTTAAAATAAAATATGATATCGTATCCATTGGATTTTTGTACTCTTTATGTTCTTGTTTACAAAAATATTCAAAATCTTTTTTTAATTCAGATAACTCTTTACTTAGCTTTTCTAATTTTAATACAACATCTTTATCATTAGATGAAATTAAACTTTTAAATTCTCTATCTTTTTCAATAAAACTTATTGATGAATCAATGTACTTTTCTAAATTGTCTTCATCAAATAAAAGTTTATAATTATTTTTAGTTGCTTTTAAAATTATTTCTATTAAATCAGTTGCAGTCATTTTACACCTCTTAGCTCACTAATAACTACATTATACCAAACAATAGACAAATTATCAAAAAAATAGTATAATTATGTTCGTTAATTCTTTTTTATTTTAAATATTAATGAAAGGAGTTTATAATCTTAAATGAAAAATTTAAATAAAAATGATTCGGAAACATTAGTCGTTGCATTAGGAGGTTTAGGAGAAATCGGGAAAAATTGTTATGCAATAATGCACGATGATGAAATTATTGTTATTGATGCTGGTGTTATGTTTCCTAAAGATGAATTAATGGGTATTGATTATGTTATTCCAGATTATACCTTTTTAAAAGAAAACGAAAGTAAAGTAAAAGCTTTATTTATAACACATGGTCATGAGGATCATATAGGAGGAGTAGCATATTTATTACAACAAGTAAACATACCTGTTATATACGCCCCTAATCAAGCTTGTGGTTTAATAAAAAGAAAACTATTAGATAAAAACATAAGCTATGATAATTTAAAAGTATATAACGAGGATACGGTTGTTAAATTTAAACATTTTACGGTTGAATTTTTTGCAACAACCCACTCTATTCCTGACTCACACGGAATAATTGTTACAACACCTAACGGAAAAATAGTTGAAACTGGTGACTTTAAATTTGACTTAACACCAATTGGTCCAATGAGTGATATTCATAAAATGTCAGATACTGGAAAATCAGGTGTAAGACTTTTAATGAGTGAGTCAACAAATGCTTTGTCACCAGGATTTTCTGCTAGTGAGTCAAAAGTTGAGGAAGAATTACAAGAAATATTTGAAAAAAAGAAAAAAGGAAGAATAATAGTTGCAACTTTTGCTTCTAATATATATAGATTAAAACACATCGTTGAAACTTGTAAAAAATATAATCGTAAAGTAGCATTATTTGGAAGAAGTATGGAAAACAACATTGAAATATCAATTGAGGGTGGATACATAAAAGATGATAAAATATTTGTATCACCTGAGGTTGCAAACACGCTTGCACCTGAGGAAGTATGCTTACTTTGTACCGGATCTCAAGGAGAGCCATTAGCAGCATTATCAAGAATTGCAAACGGTACTCATAAACAAATTAAATTAAGACCAACTGATACGGTAATCTTTTCTTCTAATCCAATCCCTGGTAATAATGCATCAGTTGCAAAAACGATTAACCAGTTATACTTACAAGGTGTTGACGTATACGTAAATAACCAAGAAAATGAAATTCATACGTCAGGGCATGCTAACGAAGAAGAGTTAAAATTAATGATCAGGTTAATTGATCCTGAGTATTTCATGCCTATTCATGGTGAGTATAGAATGCTTAAAGCACATCAGGATTTAGCAGTTGACTGTGACATTCCAAAGGAAAAAACGTTTCTTTTAGAAAACGGTGATGTCCTTGCTTTAACTAAAGACAAAGTCTATAAAAAAGGAAACATACAAGCCGATGACATATACGTTGATGGTAACAGAATTGGTGATATTAAAAACGTTGTTATTAAAGATAGAAAAATAATGGCTAACGATGGAATATTAGTTGCAATATGTAACATAAACATAAGCGAGCATAAACTACTTGGAAAAATAAACATAACAACAAGAGGATTCATACTGGTTAACGAAAATGAAGCTCTTTTAAATGAGATAGAACAAGTAGCAGAAAATACGGTAAACAAAGAATTAACAAAGAAAAACGTTAACTATAATGAATTAAAAAGTCAAATGATTTCAGATATTTTATCTTTTGTTTATGAAAAAACAGGAAGAAGACCAATTATATTACCAGTTATTTTAGACATTAAAAAATAGAAACTTTTATGGTTTCTATTTTTTTATACCTATAATGAACTTAACACCATCTTTTACGTTTTTAACTTCACAAGTACCTTCATGTAATGTTACAATCGCCTTAACTATCGTTAATCCAAGACCAGTACCTTCCTTATTTCTTGTACTTTTATCTTTGTAGTATGAGTTAAATATGTTTTCTAAGACCTTATCTTTTATATTATCACCACTATTATAAACCTCATAGTAAAAATATTCATCCTTACTATACGTTCTTATTTTTATGATATTATTTCCTTTAACAAACTTAATTGCATTAGTTAAAATATTTTCAATAACCTTGGTTATTTGCTTTTTATCAGAATTTATAATCTGATTTCCAGTAAATTTAGTATCAACTTTTATCTTCTTTTCTTTTATTTTCATGCTTAATTTATCTAATTCATTATTTATTAACGCTTTAACATCTACATCAACTTTATTCAAAGTGATATTACCACTTTCCAATCTAGATAACTCTAAAAATTCATGAACCAAATCACTTAATCGTTCTGACTCACTTATAATTAATTCCATGTTCTTTTTATTTTCAGGATCCTTAACGTCATCTAGCATAAGCTGTGAATAACCGGATATTATAGTTAAAGGAGTTTTAAATTCATGAGAAATATTTGCAATAAGTTTTTTTCTTATCTCTTCTTGTTTTTCTTTTAAAAGTAAGTCTTCTTTTAATTTAGCATTTGCCTTTTCAAGTTCTTTTATATTACTTTGTAAGTGATCACTCATTAAGTTAATATTGTTAAACAAATCACCTAACTCATCATTTGTTTTAACATTTATTTTCTTATTAAATTTTAAATTAGTTATATCATCAGTAACTTCTTTTACCTCGGTTATTTTTTTACTAAACACCTTAGATATAAAGTAAGCTATTAACAATAAAATAACAAAAGTAATTGCTGATGTTGCAAGCACTACAATAACAGTTGTTTTAGCATCTTTTTTTAATGATTCAATAGACGTTGAAATTATAGCATAACCACTTTTTGTTTTACCAACTAAATGTAAATCATAACCACTACTTTTATAATTTTTTAACGTTATTATCTTATTATTATCTTGTTTTAAAGAATTTAAAAGCATTAAATCCAAATCAGTAAATTTACTGTTCATATTATCACTAAAAATCGTATACAAAAGATTTAAATCATTATCAAGTAATTTTATTTTTATACCATTATTATTAGCTTCATATATTATATCAGCAAGCCTTGATTCATTATCTATGTTTTTATTAATCAAAGAATATTCTTTTTTTAGCTCTTTTTTTTCAAGGCTTAAATATATGTCATTTATTGATATTCTAATTACAAGCAAATTAATAATTATATTTAGAATGACGAATAAACCAACAAAAGTGAAAATCTTAAGTTTTATTGATACCCTTTTTTTATTTGACAAAAATGTATCCTGTTCCACTGGATGTTTTAATGTATTTTTTATCTTCATCAATTTTCCTTCTTATTCTTTTAATGTTTGTATCAACTACTCTATCATCACCAAAGTAATCTATTCCCCATACCCGATTTAATATTTGATCACGAGTTAAAATGATATTTGGATTTTCAAAGAAATATTCTAAAATTAAATACTCTTTTTTCGTTAGTGAAATTAACCTTCCGTTTTTTCTTATTGCACGTTGTTCTTTTACAAGCTCTAAATTATTATTGCTATCTAAGTTAATTAATTTTTTAATTCTAAGAAGTAAAACATCTAAGTTAAATGGTTTTGTAATAAAGTCGTTAGCTCCTACCTCTAATCCTTCTATTTCATCCTCATCTTGGTTTTTAGCGGTTAACATGATTATCGGTACATCACTTATCTTTCTTATTTCTCTGGTTGCTTCAACGCCATCCATCTCAGGCATCATAACGTCCATTAATATAAGATCAATACCATCTTTATTCTTCTTAAAAATATCTAAGGCCTTTCTACCATTTTCAGCTTCAATACAAGTAATGTTAAACTTACTCAAGTACTTTTTTAAAATTCTTCTTATGTTCTCCTCATCTTCTATAATTAATATTTTAAGCATAATAATACCTCCATTTAACTACATTTTATTATAATGCTTTGTTTAAAATGTGTCAAAATAAAAGACATATAAATAACTATATGTCCTAAAGCTCTCCATTATAAAAATATATTTTCATAGCAGCATCACTATATTTAGGCTTTGATGCATCAATATCTAAGAAATTGGAAATATAATATATTAAATATTGACTAGCTACTAAAAGATCAAATTCACATAATATCCCGTTATATCTGCTTTCAATAATAATTGTAGTATCATTATGTAAATAATCTAACAATGATTTTTCATACATCGAAATTTCTTTTTCTTTGA
>DVMT01000004.1 GCA_018714855.1 Candidatus Aphodocola excrementigallinarum | reverse complement strand
AAAGTAATTATAGATGAATCTTGTGCATCCAAATGTTTTGTTTATTTGCGTACTTTGTTCATGACTTAGATACATTCTAAACTTATATGATTTATACATAATTATCACCTTCTTACTTTTTAATTAATACTTACTATATTACCATACGTATGTTCGATTGTATATGCTATATTTTTCTGGTATATATTTTTTAACGCACTTTCCTAGTATATAAAAAAAATCACCATTATTATGGTGATCATTTTAGTTATTTTTATTCTTAAGTAACTCTTCAAACTTATCTAATATTTCATATATGTTTGCACAGCTCATAAAACATATTGCAGCGTTTTTATGTTTTAATAATTTATCTACCGTACCAATTGATATTTTTTCAGCATTAGGAACTTCGTTTATTATCAAATCGCTAGATACTCCAGGATAATCTTCTTTCTTTTCCCTATCACAATGAATATCCATAACGTACGCTTTATCGGCTTTTCTTAAAGCACTTATAAAATCCTTTAATAAAGCTTTTGTTCTAGAATAAGTATTTGGTAAAAATACCGCAACTATTTCTTTATCAGGATACTTTTGTCTAGCGGATTCAATGGTTACTTTTATTTCGGTTGGATGATGTGCATAATCATCTATTGTTATAACATCCCCAAATACTTTTTCCTTAAACCTTCTTTTAGCATTACTAAAAGTTTCCAAAAGCCTATGTATGTCTTCTTTTTTAACACCTTCTAAATTACAAATCGTAATGCACGCTAAAGCGTTTAACACCATGTGATCTCCAAACACCGGAATGTCAAAGTGTCCATATAATTTTTTATCCATGTAAACGTCAAATGAACTTCCACTTTTACTTAAAACAACGTTTTTAGCAACCACATCATTATTATCATTAAAACCATAATAAATAACTTTATTATTAAGATTCATTTTTCTTACGTTTAAATCATCACCACAAGCAATCGTTATATTTGCCTTATTAGCAAACGTGCTAAACGTATCAATTATTTCATTAATATCTTTATAACACTCAGTATGTTCAAGTTCTATGTTTGTTACAACCGCATAATAAGGTTTGTATGATAAAAAATGCCTATTATACTCACATGATTCAAGCACAAATAACTCGTTTTCTTTTTTAGCAAAACCAGTTCCATCCCCGATAAAATAATTGCATCCTTTAGTATTTGATAGAACGTGAGATAACATGGTAGAAGTTGTTGTTTTACCATGAGTACCAGATACACCTATCGTTTTAAACTCACTACTTAACTTACCTAATAATTCATTATAAGCAATTATTTTAAGTCCCAAGTTCTTTACCCTTTTAATCTCAGGATGATCCATACTAAACGCTTTAGAATAAGTGACAATGGTATCTTTATCTATTTCATGATCGTTATCATAGTATATTTTTATACCCCTTTTATCAAGGCCTTCTTGAGTAAATTTATGTGGTTTATAATCATCATAACCAGAAACACTATTTCCTAAATCATAAAGTATTTCTGCTAAAGTTGCCATCCCTGATCCTTTTATTCCTATACAATAATACTTCATAAGTTCCACCTCAATATAATTATATCACTATTTTCATAAAACTTTATAGAAAAAAACAAATAAATATGTTATAATCTTTTTGTTGATGCCGGTATGGCGGAATTGGTAGACGCGCTGGACTCAAAATCCAGTGGTAGCAATACCGTGTCGGTTCAAGCCCGACTACCGGTACCAAATAGATAATAAACTCAGGACTGTGTAACTTTCCTGAGTTTTAAATTATTATTTTATAATTATAAAGTCTGCATCCCTTAAGAATAAAGACTATTATGAGTACTAGGCAGGTCTTTCAGTTCCTGCATGCATTCTTTCAGCCATAGCTTACTTCAACTTACAATCAAGCGTAGTGCAAGAAGGTAATTTACATCCTCTAATACCCATTATAATTATAGCCAATAGTCAAACACATATTCATACATTATTGTGCTACGTCCAATTTTTAATAAATGAATTTACAAAGCAAATAACAAAATTTGTAAATTCGTTTATTATAGTAAAATTATAAAATTATATTATCAATATTCATAATATCAAAATATAATTTACTCATAATTAAATCTTTATGTTTAAAATCATACATGTTATAATAAAGCCAAGGATGATTATTATGAAATTATATGTTGTATTACGTGATGTTAATCAAAACATTGCATTATTAAAGTTAAATGATGAATATTATTTACCTAGCTGTAATGCTGTTAATGATAAAGATAACACGCTTACGCTTTGTGATTACTTAAAAAAAGAGTATGGCCTAAAAGCAAGAAAAGAATATTTTGAGTTAAAAATTGAAGATAAAGACTTATATTATTATTGTTATGAGCCATACACATTAGAAGAATTTGAACGAAACCAAGATAAAATAACTTGGATAAAAGAAAATGTTTTAAAGGACGTTTTAACTAAATTAAATACTACTAATTCTAATAAATTAATAGAAGTATTAACAAAAATATTAAAATCTAATTTTTCATTTTCAAAAAGTGAAAGAGAGGATTTATCAGGCAAAATGAAAAAAGCATATGAAAATAATAATACGCTAGCGTTTAATTATTACTCTGAAATTGCAAAAAGTAAACTTACTAATAAAAATAATCAAAGTGAAATTGATAAACGTTATCAGGAACAATTAAGAAATTTACAAGAGCAAGAAGAAAAAAGAAAAAAAGAATTGGAATATAAAAATTACATTAAAGAATTAAACAATACTGATTTAATATATTTAACAGAAAAAGAAGCAAAATTAATTGGAAAATATGATGAATGGATTGAAATAATAAATAAAGCATTTAGATTGCAACATTTAATTCCTATCAATCCAAATGGTAGTAATATCTATCTTTTTGATGCAGAAATGAAATTGCAAGGTAAAGATGATATTACTCCTAACGTTATTTATGAACTAGCAACAAGATATAAAGACTCTTCTTATGAAGAAGCTAAAGAAAATTTACAAGAGTTGTTGAATAATAAGAAAAAAGAAAATTCAAAAAAATAAGTACTAGTGTTATCTAGTACTTTTTAATTACTTCTTTTTTTCTATTTTCTTAACTATATCTTCTATTTTTTCTTCAGATAAAGCTTTTCCTTCAAAACTTTTTAATACTTCAACTGGTAAAGCAAAAATAATGGTATTAGACTGATCAGATGAAATATCATTTAAAGTTGATAAAGTTCTTAAGTGCATAGCTCCAGGAGTTGATGCCATAAGAGATGCAGCCTTAGCTAAGTTTTGTGATGCTTCAACCTCACCTTCGGCTTTTGTTATAACCGCTTCTTTTTCTCTTTCTGCTTCTGCAACACGTGCAATTACCCTTTTCATCTCTTCAGGTAACGCAATATCCTTTAACTCAACGTTTTCAACTTCTATTCCCCAAGGATCAGTTGCTTTATCAATTATCTTACATATTTCACTGGATATTTTTTCTCTTTCACTTAAAAGTTCATCAAGTGATACCGAACCAACCGCATTACGCATTGTTGTTTGTGCAAGTTGTCCTACTGCATAATAAAAGTTTTCAACTTCAAGCACTGCTTTAGATGCATCAAATACCTTATAATATATAACCGCATTAATTCTAACCGATACGTTATCTTTAGTTATTGCATCCTGCTCTGGAACATCTACTGCTTTCGTTCTTATATCTACTTTTCTATAACTTTGAAAAATAGGTAAAACGATGTTCCATCCTGGATTCATTATTTTAGTAAACTTACCGAAGGTAAATTTTACTCCTCTTTCATACTGATCAATTTGCTTAATTGAAGCTAATATTATTACTATTAATATAATTAATAAAATTATTATAAAACTCATTATTAATTCAATCCTTTCTTAATATAATATTTATTACTGTTCTTTATATTTAGAAGTAAATAAATCTAATTCTTCTTTATTTATATCACCTACTTCGAAATCTATTTTTGGAAGTTCATCTTTACTTGATAAATTAAAGTAATCTAAAAACCTATTGGTTGTCTTATAAAGCATTGGTTTACCTGGCAAATCACTTTTACCTGCTAAATCAATAAGTCCTCTATAAAGTAATTTTCTAACCATATCCCTTGATGAAACACCTCTTATCTCATCTATTTGACCCACCGTAATAGGCTCATTATAAGCAATAATTGCAAGCACTTCTAAAGCCGATTGTGATAAATTACTAGATACCACAGCATCCGCTAATGCCTCATAATATTTTTTATGTTCTTCTTTAGTAGTAAGTTTATATTTTTCCCCTAAACAAACAAGTTTTAATCCTCTTTTTTCATCTTCTAGCGTATTTTTATACCCATCAATTAATTTTAATGCGTCTTCTTTTGTTAACTCAAGTATCTTTTGTATTTCCCCTAAAGATATACCATCTTCTCCTGTTACGAAAAGTAAACCTTCAAGTACTCCCATTTTCATTTTATACACCCTCTTTTAAAGTTACCTTTATTGCGTTAAAATTTTTATCTTGCGTTAACGTAATTTCGTTTTTCTTAACCATTTCCAAAATAGATAAAAAACTTACAATTACCTCTTCTTTTGTTTGAACGTCAAATAACTCATCAAAATTAACTTCTTTTTTGCACTTTAAAATACTTCTTATTTTGTTAACTCTTTCAGTTACTGACAATTCTTTTTTGGTTATTTTAGTTTCTATTGGTTTTTCTAATTCTTTTCTTTTTAAAAGATTATTTATTGCATCCATTAAATCAGTAAGAGAAACATCATCATTATTTTCCTCATTTATTGCATAATAGCTCAAGTTAGATGGCTCTTTTGTAAAAACTTGTTTTCTTGTTTCTTCTAACTCTTTAAATTCATTTGTAACTTCCTTATATTTCTTATAATTAAGAAGTCTTTGAATAAGTAATTCTTTTGGATCTTCTTCATAATCATCTTCTTCTTTAACTTCTTTTTTAGGAAGAAGCATTTTTGATTTTATCTCTATTAGTTCTGATGCCATAACTAAATATTCACTTGCGATAGATAAATTAAGCTCTTTCATAGCTTTTATATAATCTAAATACTGCTTAGTTACTTCTTCTATTTTAATATCATATATATCAATATCGTTTTCTTTTATTAGGTGTAAAAGTAAGTCTAACGGTCCCTCAAACTCATTAATCATTACTTTATATTGCATATTGTTTTACCATTTCTGCAGCTGATAATAATTCTTTATAAACGTCTTTTGCATCATTATCAAACCATGTTAATTTATCAATGTTTTTTTTAAATGCATAAATAACGTTAATTAACTCATTATAATATTCATCACCAGATAAAAATTTTAAATCTTGTCTTTTATGTGATTTATTAACATCCAATGATATTACGTCTATATCTCCAGTTGAAATACAGTAACTTACTCTATGACCCTTTTGATAATGCTCTGGATCATTTTCGTTTATTACAGAATGCTCTATTAAAATATCATTTTTATCAAGTAAGGAAGATACAACTTTACTTATTAAAAAATAATCTTTTCCTAAAAGCTGCCATTGTAATAAATGATCATAATCATTTTTCTTTCCAATACCATGAGACCTGTAAAAATTATTACCTTTACAAATGATAGATTTTATATTTTGATTTTCTTCAATATAATATTCAAAATCCTTTGTTTTTTCAATTATGGTCTTTTTACTATCATTCACTTTATCACCTAATTTCTTAATAATTATAACATAATTTGACAATATTTTAAACATGTATGATATAATTACAAATGGTGATTACTTTGAAAAAGTTTAACATGCTAGACGAAGCGTTTATTTGTGAAAAATGCGGAAAAAAAGTTGAAAAATTAAATTATTCAGCACGTGATCATTGCCCATACTGTTTATATTCTAAACACGTTGATATTAACCCGGGTGATAGACAAAATAATTGCAGAGGACTTTTAAAACCAATTGATATAGAAAAATTTAAAAACACTTATAAAATAATTTATAAATGTGAAAAATGCGGAGAAATTCATAAAAACATCATTGCAAAAGATGATGATATGGATAAAATAATTGAAATATCAAAAAAAGCTTAGAAATTAAAAATTTCTAGGCTTTTTTATAAAACTAACACTGGCTGTAAAATTTCTTCCGTCATCGGAATAATGTTCATGAACCTCAAATTCATTTTTATCCCCGAACTCATGTCTTACCATGTACAATCTTGATAACAAATCAAAATCATCTACTTCACCTTCTGCACCAACAACAGATAAAGCATTATTCTTAATTGATTCTTCTAATAATACGTTTAATCTTGGATTATTAATATCAAATAAAAAGCCAGTTGTTTTTCCTTCGTTTGAATTCATTTTTTATTACCCTTTCTATTTAAAATTTACTACATAAACCTTCGCTTATTATATACTACTTTTAAACGGGGTAATTTTAATATTACTACTATTTTATTTCACTGTCAATAGTTTCTTTACTATTTAATTCTTTGGTGTCAACATTGTTTATTGCCTCAAATCTTTTAGCTATTTTATCAGTTGTAATATGAATGTCATTGGCATCACGACTTACCGCTTCAATGCTTCTGGATAATTTATCCCATCTTTCTTTATACCTTCTAAAATCAACTGCTAATTTATTTAATTCTTCATGAATAACAGATGTATACTTATCTTTTTCAATGTTTTTAATAACAAGTTCTATCGTTGTTAAAGTACTCATTAAAGTGGTTGGAGATGCTATCCATACCCTTTTTTTGTAAGCGTATTCTATTATATCCGGATGATATGCATTAAGTTCTGCAAATATAGCCTCAGCTGGTAAAAACATTATCGCTTGATCACTTGTTACACCTTTTATAATATACTTACTTGCAATTGCATCAATGTGCTTTTTAACATCTTGCTTAAACTGCTTTTCAGCGTCTTTTCTTTGGACTATAGGAGCTTTTTTATCAATCATTAATCTATAATTATCAAGTGGAAATTTTGAATCAATAGCAATTGTACCTAATGGCTCTGGTGCAAATAAAACCGAATCAGCAATTACACCAGTTGGAAAAGTATACTGCATTTTATATACCTTATCATTATTTTCCCCAAACACACTAACTAATATTTGTTTTAAATTAACCTCACCGTATATACCACGCGTTTTTTTATCAGTTAGAATAGATTCTAAAGATACAATATCAGTTGATAAACTATCAATTTTCTTTTGTGCCTCGTCTATCTTAGATAATCTTTCCAAAACGGATGTAAAAGTTTTATTAGTCTTTTCAAAATTTACATCTAATCTTTCATTAACATGATCATTTATTAAGTTTAGTTTTCTTTCTATTCTATCATTTAACTTTTCAAAATCATTATTTAAGTTGCTGCTAACACCTGATTTAAACTCACCAAGTTCCTTTATCATATTAGTTTCTAACTTACCTAGTCTTTCAGTTATGTTACCCTCGTTAATATTTTTAGTTAAAGAAAATATTACCAATATAATAATTAATATAAGTAGTCCTATTATTACGTACTCCATTTTTTATTCCTCCATACTATATATAATTATACAGCATAATTTAAGAAAAATAAAAACTAAAATTAGAAATATTTAATAATACTATAATTTTTTGATTTCATCGATGGATAACCCAGTAGATGATGAAATGATTTTTATATCAATACCTTCTTTAAGTAAATTTTTAGCTATTTCTTTTTGTTTTTTTAAAGTGCCTTTTTTAATTCCTTCTTCAATTCCTTTTTTAATTCCTTCTTTAATTCCTTCTTTTAGACCATCTGCCTTTCCTTTATTCCATCCTTTTTTTATCGCACCTTCAACTAATGAGTTCCTTACTTTTCTTTGATGTTCTTCTTCATCATACCATCCTTGTAACCTTTCATCATTACTTATCTCTACTATCTTTTCTCCTACTTTTCTTAACTCCATATTATCTTTTATTAATTTTTCTAGTTCTTCGTTTTTTTCTGCCATCATTATCACCAACTCTCTTACCAATTCATCTTTACTACCTTCATTATAATACTTTTCTTTTGCGTTTGGCAATATTACGTGATAACTTTCCGTTCCAACTCCTTCTTTAAGTCCGTTTTCATCTCTCATCTCAAACTTTATTACCACTCTTTTATCTGGACTATAATAATTAAAATTATCAAAGTTTATCTGTATTATTTTTGGTACATCACTATAACTTTCTCCTTCTAGAATTATGCTTTCTCTTATCTTTGATATGTACTCATTATTTCTATCCATTAACCCTTCATAGTACTCTTTATTCATCTCCAAGTTTATTATGTTATCTTTTATTTCTACTACCATATCAGTTATCTTTTTCTTTTCACTTACACCAGTTACTTGCTGTTCATTATTTTTAAACACCAAGTGATTTATTAATTTTTTTCTTTCTATTCCAGTTATATTACTTATTAAATTTATTAAATAGCCCCTTGCATCTTTACTTGTTAGTACACCTTTAAACACTTTATCATAAATCATTGGTATTATTTTATAACCTTTTTTAAGCATAATTTTTTCCTCCTTTACTTGGCATACTATCACATATTAAATTCTATTGCAAATTGCAAAAACACCTATTTTTGCATGGTTTTTCATACAAAAAAACGATTTTCGCTTAGAAGAAAAATCGTTTTTTGAATAACTTTTTTTACAAAAATACTCCAAACTCACAAATTTTATTTTTTTTAACTTTTTTTATTTATTCTTTCTATTCCTCCCGTTATACTATAGCAATGATAACCTAAAGCATTTAAAATTTTTACACAAGATAAACTTACCTCTCCAGTTTGGCATAATAAATAGTATTCATCTTTCTTATTTAGATATTTATCAGGCTCTCTTAACAACACAAGCTTTGGAATGTTTTTAAAACCAATATTATATTTATTAAACTCTTTGGCTAATCTAACATCAATTATGTTTGATTTGTTTTTTATGTCATAATAATTAATTTGCATACACTTCACCATATTAACATATGAAAAAAAGCACTTTTAAATAAGTGCTTTTTACTCAAAAAATTCATCAAAGAAATCATCGTCATCATTCTTATCATCTTTTTCATTCATAATTTTATTAATTTCTGATTCATTTTTATAAACCGTAGAAGTATTATCTTCTTTCTTTTCATCAGTATTTACATTTGTACTTGAATTAAGATTTTCGTTAACCTCATTAGGCTTATTTTCATTTTGATTAACATCAACCTCATCATCAAATGACAAATCTTCTATCATATCATCAAAAATATCATCATTTGAATTAGAATCATTAGTTTTTATATCATTATTTTCTTTTGGCTTTTCAAATGAAGTAAAATCAATTTTATCAGAAGACATTATAACGCTTGATGAAGAAAGTGGTTTATTATCACTTACCTCATTATTAACCGGGTTATTAATTTCTTCTACTGTCTTTTGTTCTGATGCCTTTGCTTCATTTTCCTCAGCTTGCTTTTCTTTTTCTTCTTCAGCCTCTAATTCCTTTATTCTTTCATCAATCTTCTTCATCATAGCATCAATGTCTAAATCCTCATCATTAGCTTGATTACTATTACTACTGTTTCCAAATGGATTTGATGAGCCTCCAGAATTACTTGCTCCGTAAGCCGCTAACGGATTAGCATTTGGCCTATTATTTTCAAATGGATTTGATGGATTAGAAAATGGATTTTGTCCTTGAGGATTAAACGAACTTCCTCCTCCAAAAGGATTACTAGAGCCAAATGGATTATTACCTCCAAATAACTCGTTTCTTTTTTCTTCTTTCTTCTTTTTAACAAACTCTCTTATATCAAATAACTTAATTGGTTTTTGTTCATGGGTTGGTAACTTAGCTGGAGGTATATCAGCATTATTTTTACCATGTCCAAAGTCAGTATTCCAAAATGGTAAAAACTTAGTTCTTAAAGGAGGAAGACGGTGTTTTAATATTAATACTTCATCCTGTTTAAACCTTTGAAGTTCAGTAACCGTAATTAAAGGCCTTGTTTCTTCTTTTTTATCCTTACCTACTTTTACTATTTTATCTCCGCATAACTTGCTTATTTCCTCTAGTGCTGATAACTCACCAGTAAGTAAATAAAGCAAATTACCACAGTTACCACGAATCGTCTCAGCATCTTCTTTTCCATATACTTGAACAAGTTGGGCAAAGTTCTGAATAATCATGGTCATTCTTATTTGTCTTGAACGAGCTGCCGTAATCATCGTTGTAATATCCTTAAATTTAGGCATGTTAGCAAACTCATCAAGCAAGAAGTTCGTTCTAACCGGAAGTTTTCCACCACTATTTTGTGCAACCGCTATTAGTGATTCATAACATTGCTTAACAAAGATTGTAGCTAGTGCATGATACGTCGTTTTCTCATCTTGAATAATCATGAAAACAGCTGTTTTTTCCTTACCAATCGTTTCCATGTCAAAGTCACTTCTAGATAGCATTTCTGCTAGGTTTTGAGTAACGGCAAAAACCTTTATCTTCTGTTTTAATACTGATTCGATTGAGTTTTTAGTATCTTGCGGCGCATTAACGGTACCTAGTGCGTTTATCGCAGCAGGACTAGATGGATCTTTCATTTTAAAATACTCTTTAGCATATGTTGATGCACCTATTTTTTCTTCTCCAACCGTCATCATTAAGTTAACCGTTGAAATACTTATTTCGTCTTCCTCAGCATCCTCAAACATACCAAGCGATAAACCAGTTAAGTAATCCGCTGCAGAATTAGTCCAGAATGGATCATCAGCCTTTTCATCTGATGCAATGTTAATTGCCATGTCATTTAAAAGTTCGTTTGCCTTATCTTTGTTACCCTCTTTATAATACTTATAAGGAAGCGTGTATGGATTCCAACAACTACCGTTTTTAGGATCACGGAAATTAACTACGATTACGTTATAACCAAGTTCTTTTAATAACTCACCATTTTTTTCGTATATCTCACCTTTTGGGTCAGATATTACCATTGACTCACCCTTTTTAGCTAGAAGGTTAACTAAAGGATTTATTATCATTTGAGTTTTACCAGATCCAGTTGCACCAATAACTAATGAGTGCGACTCACCATTATCTACGTAAACCAAGTTTTTCTTCTTATCATAAACAAGTGGGAAACCTGCAGCGGTCGCTTCTTTTGCGGTTAACTCAACAGGCTCAACATCCTTATACTTTTTATACTCATCTTCTTTTGCAAATCTACCAAAGCCATCTTCTTTTTTACCCTCAACAAAACCAAAACCTTTTTCCATAGTAAAGAAACGACTAGATACACTAATAGTTAAAATTACAACTGAAAGTATCCAAAATACAATAGTATAAGGAAGATAAGGTGGGAAAAACGCCGGAATAAAATTAAATGACCAGTCTATGTGATTACCATCCAATGTCAATGTGGAATCAGCAACATGATATAAATTTCTTACGCACATTGCAACAACAATAAGTAATAATAAGCAAACCCATAAATAAGCAATAACATCCTTACGATCTGCTCTAAACTTTAGCTTCATAAGAAAAGCCTCCCCTATAAATACATCCATATAAAAGTATTATACCAAATATTGATAATATTTGGTATAATTTTTGTTTAATAATCTATTTTATTTTTCTTATGTTTTTTATATAAAATAATTATTAATAAAGATAACACAACTAAAACACCAATTACAACACTAGCTGTAAAAATATTCTTTTTACGTTTTTTATTTTTTTCTTCTTGCAAATGTTTTTCTTCACTTTCTTTTAATGCAGACTTGCTTATTTTTAAATAAAACTTTTTATCACTAGGTGTATTTTTATCATATATCCATGTATATGTATTATTATTATTTTGTTTATCAGCATTTTGTTCAGTTGCTTGAGTAGGTAAAGAAAAATTTACTTCTACATATGGCAATACCGGCCAATCACTACAGTCATCACAGTAAGTGATATGATCAGTTACGTTAGTAATTTCATAATATAAGTCATTTTCTTCCCATTTCATTTGTCTATATACATATTGAGAAAAAATAGTCTTCTTAAAATAGTCATTAATATTATCATATTCATTATTGATAGTTACCTTACCATTATTTTTATCAACTGAAATTTTATACTTATAACCCCTTGAATTTAAAGCAACTAAATATTTATTTACCATTTCTTCTAGCGTGGAATTAGCTTTTTCTTTAGTGCCTCCCAAATTTTTAATTGAGTCTACAAAAACAACTTCTTCTTTAACTTTACCAAATTCATCAATTTTAACATTTGATTTAACTTCACAGCCAGACATAAAAATTACTAAAATAATTATAATAATAAATCTAATTTTTTTCATTTTGTCCTCCTTACATAATACTTTAAAAATATTATGCTTCTTTACAATTATACCCTATTGATAATCTAATCTGTTCTTTTTATATTTTTTATATAACACAAATGAAATAACACCGATCACTACTATAACAACTATAATAATTAAAAAAATATTTATTGTGGTTTTAGCAGTTGGAGAGGAAGATACTGCTTTTTCTAGTTTATTATATTTTATTTTTAGAATAAATTTATTATTAGAATTACTATCATAATTCCAAGAATAAATATTTCCATTTACTTCAGATGCATTTGACTCAATAACCTTTGGATTTATTTTAAAATTTATTTTTAAGTTACTAATATCCGGAGTTTCATCACAGTCTTCATCGCAATTGAAATAGTTAGTAGTAGCTTCAATCAAATAATAATCATTTTCTTGTTTACAATTAACATCATCAAAAAAAGCCGTTACAAAATCAGAATTATTGACAAATTCACAAACGTTTTCATAGCTTTTTTGAGCTGTTCCATTTATTGCTTTATCTTCTATTAAACTAGAATATTCATATTTTTCAGGATTATAATTTCCATAAATAAAATCTTTAAAATCATCAATATACTCTTGATAAGAAGATCCATCCAAATCTATATTATTTTTATTTTCAGAAAAATTAATTAGTTCTTCTACAGAATAATTATTACTTATACTTATTTCAGCGGTAGTTTCACAACCACATAATAATATTAAAACTAAAAGTGATAAAATTATTTTCTTCAACTTAACACCACCTTTTAACTAGAATAACGTTTATTTGTTCCAATATAATCGCATGGATTTAAATAGTTACTAATATGGCTAGCTCCATATTTATACGGACTTTTTCTTACCTCAAAATGTAAATGAGGACCCGTTGATTTTCCTGTGTTACCAGATTTCCCGATTTGTTGTCCTTGTGCCACTTTATCACCTTTTTTCACATCTATTGTTGACATATGTCCATACCATGACTTATATCCATTACCATGATCAATTATTACGTAATGTCCATAACTATAATTAAGATATTTTACAGTATCAACAATTCCACCATCTGCTGCTAAAACAGGTGTACCAACAGGTGTAGGAATATCTCCTCCACCATGCCATGATCCCCCACTATATGTTGGATAATCGTTACAAGCACTATTATTTTCTATTGGTCTAATAAATGTACCTGTAGCCTCACCAGCTTCAGCAACGGTCTTACAATAATTTTCAACTATTTCTTGTGATTTACTGCTCGTAAATCCCCACCAGCCATTAGTAATCCATCCTTGGTTTACAAAATCATTAATTGGATAAGAGTTTTTATATAAATTACTATGGGCCGGATCAGCAACATATACATTTCCTTCACCATCTATTTTTCTTATTACTACATAATGTCCACCAGTTGTAAACGGACTAAGTGGACCAACATTTGCAATTATAAGACCTCCACTTTGCAAAATCATTTTTGCATCCTCAATTCCCTGATTATCAACTGATAATGCTTGATAAGTTAATCCATAATTATCAGCAGCTACTTTAAAGTATCCCGCAGCAGTACCCCTAATGTTTTCTCCACAATAGCCATATGAATATGCTTCATTCATAGTATTTACAGGAGTTATATTTGTCTGGTCTGTCAAATTTGCGATTACCATCGCCATAGAAGTTACTCCACAACCAGAAGAACTAATTGTAGAGCCATCTGTTCTGCCACAGAATTGATCATTATAATCCATTTGATTATAATATACAAAATTATCGTCTGGTATACCGCATGAACCATTAACACTAATACCTTCACAAACTGACGATTCTTTACTTAAAGTACTTGTTTCCATATCAAAAGTTTCGTACCTATCTTCTGTGAAAGCTCCTTGGCTCCCATATAAAATATCTTTATAATCTTTACCCTGATCAGCTAAATCAGAAGCTTTTTTCTGTGATAAACAAGACCCTATTTTGCATGAGGAACCATAATCGTTATATTGGTTACCTGCAAATTGTTCATATTCACTATCATAAATAAATTCGTTTGCTACCTCATCATACCATATTGATAAATTATTTATACTATCCTGATCCAATGCAGATTTAGTATTTTTCTTCGTCTCACTATTATATTGGTTATTTTGCAAATCTTTAGCATATTTACTTCCACTTTTACATCCTTCATATACATCACAGAAATCTTGATCAGCGGTACTACCTCTTAAATAAAATATTGTTTTGCCATCCTGTTGATCTGTTTTAAATCCCATTCCAACAACTCCAGAATCATTATGACCCGACCCAGTGCGACCCAAAACAAAACTTTTAGCGGTTATCATTACTGCTTTTGCTAAAGCTTCTTTTTTTACACCTTCACCAATTTCCGCATATGCAACACCCATAACATACCTTTTTAAATCTAATGTCAAATCGTCTGTACCATATAATGTGGCTGATGCTTTTATCGTTTCAAAATCACCAGAAGAAGAATCCTTTAACACTACAACTGGTTCTCCTTGAATTATATCACCTGCATATGAAAAACCTAAACTAGTTGAAGAATTCGTACACATAACAACACTATATATATAATTCAAAAAATAAGACTTATTATTTTTTAAATCATCTATTATCTCATTAGTAAAAGCTTCTTTGTTTTCATCATCGACAAAAGAATACAAATATTTATATCCAGATTCTGACTGAAAATAATCATCTTTTAGATATTGTATAAATTCATCTTCTGTCATTGTATTTGATTTTTTTAATAATAATTTAAATTTTCTTCTATATGACCATTTCCTAAATAATTCTAAATACATATCATCTTCATTTATAACTTCTTCATCAACCTCTTCGGTATCTTCTGTTTCACCATCATCTTCATAACTAGAAATATCTTCATAATCTTGATAAGTTTTCGAAGGATCCCAATCTTTATCTGTAATATCAATGTATAGTTTCATATCTCCACTTTGCAATGTATCATAATATGGATAAACTACTGTTACCATTGCAAGCGCAGCATCTGCATTTGGATATTTTTCATATAGACTACGAAGTTTGTTTAAAGTTTTTAAATCAGTTTCAGAAAATTGATCAGAACCACCTGGCAAATTAATATCAACAACTCCAGGTTTAAGAGCCGCAATCACCATTATTAATATTATTATTACAACAACAACAACTATAATAATTTCGCTCCACGGTGAAGTTTCTATTATTAATTGAAGTAATTTTGATGCTGCTTTTACTGCTGCTTTTGCTACTTTTACAGTAGCTTTAGCTGCTTTTTTTGCTATTTTTGCAGTTTTTTTAATTCTCTGAATATTTCTTTTAGCATTTTTTACAGCCCTAGCTGGTTTACTATTTTGAATTCTATCTTTTAAGTTTTTCTTACCTCTATCAACCGCTTTATTAGCCGCATCTTGTGCCTTTTCTTTTGCTCTTTGAGCAGATTTTTTTAATCTATCTTTTACTGCTGAAGCAAGCTCCTCTTTATTTCTTGGAATGTTCTGAATATTTTCTTTAACCCGCCTAGCATTATCTTTAATATCTTGCGCTTTTTTTCTAGCATTTTCAGGAAGATTTTGAATATTTTCTTTTGCTTTTTGCCCTTTTCTTTGAACCTCATCTTTTTTATTTTTAATGTCTTCTGGTAAATTTTGTATTTTTTCTTTAGCGTTTTTTAAATCTTCCTTTGCTTGGTTAATATTATCTTTTAAATCATTTACTTTTTCTTTTAAACTTCTGTCATCATAATTTTCACTAACATCAATCATATCAGAATCAGAAACACTAGAATCAGATATATTATTTGCACCATCTTCCAAAGAAGAATCAGTTAACTGAGTATTATCTAAAGCATTAGATACTTCCGAATCATCTGCTTGTATATTTGAATTAGAATTATCGCTAATTGAACCGCTAGCATCGGAATTTATATTTTTATCACCTTGAATTTCAGTACTAGTAGAAATATTTGTATTTGATCCAGCATTTGTTGAATCAGGTTTTAAATCAAAACTTAAATCTTTTAGCTCTAAATCATCAATATTTACATTTTCAGCATTATTATTTGAATCATTCTCAATATTTATTTCTATATTATTTTTATTACTCTTATCAGGCTCCATTATAACACCACCTATTTTATATAAAATAATTATATCATATTAAAACACAAAAAAAAAGATGCATTAAAGCATCTTATAAGCCACCTCTAGAACCAAATGAATCCAATTCAGCTTCTGTTACAACAACATCAATTCTCATTCTTCTACTTCCACAAATGAATAAAGCCTCACCTTGATTGTATTTTTTTATGCTTTCTTTTTCTTGCTCATTTAGATCTATCAAAAGTCCTAAGTCTTCTACAGCTTGTTTTTTTAGCCCCATAACCAAATAATATGACGCGTTGTCAAATATTGCTTTTCCTTGTGTTATTACTTCTTGCGCCGCAAAATCACTTGGCTGTTGTGTTATAAAAATTGTTCCACTATTATACTTTCTAGCACGCCTTTGAATTTGTGCTAAGAAATCAGCTCCGATTGTATTTTTACCAGATAATAAAATATGTGCCTCATCAACCATTAAAACTGTATTTATCGAACTATCTAAGCAATGGCTCCATGCATACTTTAAAATATTAAAGAAAAGCGCATTTCTTATATTCTCATCTGCATTCATTAAATCTCTTATGTTAAATACTATAAATTTAGACTGTGGATGAATTGTCGTATGACCATCAAAATAAAATTTAAGTTCTTTTACTAAAGGCCTTACTTTAAGTTCTAATTTTTCTAGTATATCCCTTTCATGTGTAACTTGATCCCCATATGCCTCTAATCTTCTTTTTAAAGTTTCATACAAATCAGAAAAAGTTGGATACTGTTCAGATGAAAGATTTGAAAAATTCGTTTCAAACGAAATCCCAAAACGTTGATATGTAAGTTGAGCTATCTCAGAAAACATTGTTAATACATCTTCTGTAATAGTAGGATCATAATATTTAATAAAAGCTTTTAAAAATTGCAAGGTCTTAGTTAAAACTGTATATCCTAAACCATCTTTTATTTCTTCGTCGTCAGCTTCTAATATTACTTCTAGTGGATTAATCATTCCAAACTGTCCACCTTTACCAAGATCAATAAAATCTCCCCTCATTCTTGATGCCATCTCTTCTAATTCACCTTCGGGATCAATTACTACTATTTTGTATCCATTTCTCACATGTGATCTTAAAATCAATTTAGCCGCGGTTGATTTACCAGAACCAGATGTACCAAGAATTATCAAATTTGCATTATTTCTATTATATTCTTTCCTTATTTGATACAAGAATTGATTAAATAAAACAACTCCTCCTGAAAAATCAGTACCTAACAAACATGACATACCAGGATCTTTTAAACTATCAAATACAAAAGGATACATTGCAGCTATAGTTGGAGTAGTAATTGGAGTTCCTATTTGATCTTCAATATCTTGTTTTGGAAAAATTGGTAAAATCGATTTTAATACTTTCTTTTGTTCAAATCTTAAAGGAATTGCTCTCATTTCCATCGATTCAAGATAGTTCTTTACTTGTACTTTTTTTGTATCTAATTCCTCTTTTGAATCAGCACTTATAAATACATGCATCTGAAAATCAAAAATTCTAGACTGACTACTTGTTATCATTTGAATAAAATCATTTAATGAATCATAGTCCTGTCTATATTGTTCTTGCAAAGTTTTGTCATTTTCGTGTTCATAATTTGATTTAATTTCTGCTAATTGTTTATTTAACATTTTAGCCATAACAGAAAATGGTAATGGTATTTGTTTTATGACAATTTTAACACCAGAATCATTTGATAACCCCGATAAATAGCCAGGAGTAATCCATTTTGGGTATGATACAACCGTCAAAATTGTACACCATTTATCACTTATAACAAAATCAGCAGGATGAAATTCTAGTCCTTTTGGCGCTAATTCTTTTTTTATATTTATCGTACCCATTATATCAACACCGTCCCAAACTCAGTTTTCTTTCCAGCATTTAAAAAGCTATCTAAAATGCTTCTTAAATCATCATTATTTGCTTGACTTGAAGACAAACCTGCATTGGCTAGACCATTTATGATTAATCTTACTTTTTTCTGTATTAATTCCACATTTTTTTCTTTAAATAAAATATAAAATTCAACATCAGATACATCATCACTAAAATCTCTTGCTTTACTTAAATCCTGATTAATCAATTTTTGTATTGTCGGATTTTGAGCCTGATTATACATCATTTGCAATTGAGCAATATAAACCGATATATCTACAGGTCTATCAGTTATAACAGTCCAAAACTCAAAATCAATTGTGTTATATAAATCTTTCAAACTATCTATTACACTGAACTGATCATTTTCTTCCATGATAAATATATTTTTAGGATATATCTTAACTCCAGCAACCTTTAAGCCACTATCAAGTTCAATCATGTTATTAATAATAGCTTTTACAGGTACAAAACTTTCTGTTGTACTACTCTTTAAACTCATTTTTTGCGCACCATCCTTTCCATATGAACTCTTGCTTTTCTTTGAAGTAAAATCTATATATATTACCCAATACACACATTATATTGTGATAATTAGGTATTGGTATAACCAAGAAAGCACACACAAGAAGAGGCAGCAACGTTATTGCAACAGATAAAGTTGAATCAGGATCTATTATAAAGAATAACAAAACCGTAGTCACACCACCGCCAATAGCTATATATAAATCAATTGGCCTAAATATACTAAATATAAGTTGTCCTCTTTTTGTGTTAGCTGGTATTAAATACTGACCATTCATAAATTAATTTCCCCTTTCTAGTTACTGTCTTTCTCTTCTTTTTTAAATGCATCAACAGCTGTTTGCTTTTTTTCTTTTAACTTTTCTGCAATAACTAATAATTCATCAAGTGTCTTAGATTCATTCTCTTTAACTCCATTATCATTTGTCTTATTTCTAAGCGTATCTATCATATTATTCAACTTATCATTACTGTCTTCATAATATCCAATTTGTGTATTTATACTACTTATAATATTATTACTCTTAGTAATATTTTCGCTTTTGTCTGATACTTGTTTTTCATAATTTTCAAATTTTTCCTTACTAGCATCATCTGTCGAATTATCTTTAGCATATTTTAATGCTGATGTTAACTCACTCATTGTAGCATGTGCTAACTGAACTTTCTGAACCCCATCAGTAGTAATTGTTCCATCTGCTGCAACAATACCTGCACTATTAACTATTTTAGCAGCTTCTTGAGAGTTATAAGCTATACTTTGCTCCGCATTAGATCTTTGTTGCATCAAAGCACTCATTTGAGTGTTGTTGCCAATAACAGAGTTTATAGCCTGCCTTTGTGCCTCAGCAAACATATTTTCGTAATTAGCCAATCCTTCAGATGTAAAACTATTTTTGCCTAATTCAATTGCCTTATCATAACTACCTATAACCTTACCAGAATTATCAATAATTTGTCTATTATTACCATCAACCTTCAAAATGTTACTGCCGTTAGAAACAGATATTATACCATTCTTATCAGTGCTTATAGTAGCATCTTTAAGACCGGGATTATTTTTTAATCCTATAGCAGCATACATAGCATCTGTACCACCAGCAGCTCCTGAAAACGCTTTGTTAAAATCTCCTTGCCCTACTGGTGTATTACTAACATCATTGAGACTTTTGAAATTGCCCTTTGATGAGAAAAAACTGTTAAAGTTTTTAGCGTCTTGTGCATCTTTCTTTCTCTTTTCAATCTCTGCCGCCGTTCCATATGCATTCTTTTGCTTTTTATATAAAGTATCGGTTGCATCTGTTATTTTCTGACCAAAGCTTTCACCTTTAAGACCAACTTGTTTTCCAAATTGATTTGCTGCATTTATTGATCCAGAAAAAGCACCCTTAAGATTTTCAGCGCTTACTCCAGCTCTTCCACCACCTATAGCACCTGCTATTATGGAAGCGCCAATCTGTTTTGCACCTTCTTTGATCCCTGCTTTTGACATTCCGGCATTCGCTTTATCATAAGCATCTTTTCTTGCTTTTCTAATTGCTTGGTTTTTAGACATTCCGGCATAGTCTTCCTTTTTTCCGTTTTCATCATACCATGCTTGCCTTGCAGCTCTTGCTTTTCTTCCTATACCTCTATTAAGACCATTTTCATCTCTTATATCTTTTCTCTCTGCTCTTCTATTTCTTAATTGATTATGCGCTGCTGTTAACGCACCGGTTGCTCCACCAGCTAATGCATGACCTGCTTTTGTTGCTGCTCCACCTATTAAAGCAGCACTACCAATCTTCTTGCCAATTCCTAAGCCGCCTAATCCAGTACCATCACCATCTAATCCAATCATATCACTGAGCCATTTAGGAAGTTGTTTACAGAAAATTAAGAATGCAATTAAAACGATTGGTTTTCCTAATGTACCTAAGTCAATATTTGAGGTAGCTATTAATTTAGATAAAAGTACAATTAAAGCTACGATAGCTATTCTTATAAATAAACTAATATAACTATTACCTAATACTTTTAGCCATCTTTTAAATGGACCATTTTGCATTGATGAAGGATCAACAATGGTTGCAATAAACAAAGGAGATACAATTTCTAGAACAGCTAATTCAACGGTCCTTTTAGCAACATCAAAAGTAAATGAAAGTAAAATATATGTTATAACCCAACCTATTACGGTCAATAATAACGGTTTGTAATCTATATCATATATGCTTTCATTATCTGGATTTTTAGTACGACTACCATTATAACTAGCAATTTTATTCCATCTTATACCTTTTTCATCGTCCCAGCAGCCACTTCCACCTTCTTCTGCATTATTAATATCATCTATACACTGCTTGGCTTTCATACAACTTGAATTACCGGTTGTATTACTTGTAGTACAATTATCCAAATCAGAATCTATAGATAATACTGATCCTACTACTATACGTTGCATATCTTTTCCAGGTTCTAAATCAGCATCATTAGTAGTAATAGAGTCGCTTAAAAATAATTTTTGGATATAATTACCTTTAACTACTTGATTTGCAAAAGTTCTTGACATATTAAATAACATTGGAGTAACTACAAACAAAATTAACATAATTACAGTATTAATAAAAACTCTACTTAATCCAGCACCAGACTTAGTTAATGCTTCAGGATTAATAATAGAATTAATCAATAAAACAGCTATTCTAAATAATGCAAACACTCCAACTAATACATACATATTTTGAACTATTTGCTTAATAACTGTCGTTGAGATGATTTCTTGGCTAGCTATTTTAACAAATAAGTCATAAATATTATCAATTAAACTAAAAGCAGCTGAATCGAAACGTATTAAAACTTCTCTTATTTCACCCCATACACTCCATAAAATCATATCAAATTCCTCCTAAAAACAAATTTCTAATCCGAACCATCCAAATAAAGTGTTAAGGATAAATGGTAAGAACAATAATAATATAAAAGCTAAAGTTCTTTTTAAAGCAGAACTGGCTGCTTTTTTTAATAAGTCAGCATCTGATGATGTTATTGCTTTAAAAAAGTCTACAGAGATCATTAAGATTGCTAATGCTGGTGCAAATATCATTATTATCTTCCAATAACTTTTTATAAAATCAGTAAGCGTAGTATCACATATATCTTTACCATTACCAACATAATCTGGAACACCAGAAGAAGAACTTTCTACTATACTTGCAACAGTAACAATATTTTCATTTTTTGTATCATTATAAGCTTTAACCTCACTAGGTATTAAAACAAATAAACTCATAACAAATATTATTAAAATAATTAATTTACTTTTCATTATTATCGCTCCTACTATACTCATATAATATAATAATAACATTTTTATTTTAAAAAAAAAAGTAAAATTAAATAAATAATACTTTTTTTACTTATTTTTATCATTTTACTTATTTTTATCATAAAATATATTTTATATTATATTTCTTTTTATTAAAATTGTAAAACGATTAATGTTTAACACATCAATCGTATGATTATTTATTAATAATAATTATTTACAATTAAATAACATATTTTTAATATCCGTTACTATTATCTAAAGTTGGAATACCAGCATCTGAATTTTTATAACAATTTCCAAAATCACCAACTGATCCACCTAAAATAGACATTATAGAAAATACTAACCAAGGTAATAAAAATACAATTACAGCAGATAATACTTTCTTGAATAATAAAGTTTGTTTTTTCTTTATTTCCTCATCTTTACCAGTGGTTATTGATTTAAATAAATCAATTGAGCCCCATAATATTAATGCAACTGGAACAGCATATTGAATAACAGTTATTACAAGCTTAAAAACTGACATGAAACTACTTAAATCAGCTCCACCGATTACACATGAATTAACTAATGTAAACATTTTTCCTCCTCCTATCTGTTATAAATATATAGTACACTAGTTTTTATAATTTGTCAATTAAGTATCGACATTTTAATAATTATATATTACTTAATTATATAAGGATTTTTTTGTGTACCCTTTCCTTCAGATACTATTGACTTAGATGTAATGTATATTACTGGGTTAATTTTTTTTGTATTACTAGCATTTGAAATATTAATAGTTTCTTGTAAATAGTATACTTTATATGTATCTGCTGATGAAGAATTTAAAAACCACGTATTAAATTCCTCTATATTAGATAAATAATTATAATTACTACATTCATTAGAATCAAGCTTTGTACAATTTTCGGCCAAACTAGCATTTTTATAATCGCTAGCAGTTAGTAATCCAATTTTTTCATCCTCTTTTATTATAGAGCATTCTTTATCAACACTAAATTCATCAGTTTCAGCATACTTTCCAACACATAAATCTTTTGATACTATTTTTGCTTTACTATCGGTTGTAAAGTTTTTCTTATAATAATCATTTAATACTTTTCTTATGTTCGTATGTAAGTAATCAGTATTAATACCCACATAGCTTTCTCTTTCTGAATTATAAGCATCATCCCAAGCGTAAGCATCACCGGTTTTTTCAGCTAGCACAAGTTTAAAATCACCTTCAGCATCCATTTTTACTATTCTCCATAACTGGTTGTTAAATTGTACATAGTTATTTACATCTTCTCCTCTATACACTAACTCATCACCTATCTCATAAACACCATTACCATATTCATCTGTTTTAACATCTTTTATTATGTCTGATAAATATTCTGGCTCATAATTACCTTTGCAAGTTAGAAAAGGTGTATAAGAGTAATCATCTCCTACTTTAGTTACTTCAACATGCCCAGAGCATGTTTGATTTTTATTTTTAGGATCAACTATTTCTTCTAACAATTCAGCATCAATTAGTGTACCAATAGATACTTCTACAGTGCCATCATCTTCCTTAGGAAGTCTGTTTTTTCTATTACTATAATATTCTTTAGCAGCCTCTACCATATCATTTTCTATATCTTCGTAGCTACCACTTCTATTCGAACATGCATTTATAATAATTAAAATAACTATTACTAAAACGGTAAAACCTAATACATAATATATTTTATCTTTTATATAATCTATTATCTTTTTCATATGCACTCTCCTAATACTTTAATTATAAACTATTTTTACATAAATTGTAAATATATAATAATTTTATTATAAACTATTTGTATAAAATAAAAATAAATGTTAAAATTGTTTTGGTGATACAAATGAAGAAAATATTAAAATGCGTGGTTTTAATTTTTACGTGTATTGTACTTTTTACTGGATGCTCTAAAAGTGATAATCACATTATAGAAATTAGTTTAGATGAATTTAAAGAGAAAATAGCCAATAAAGATACGTTTGCACTTTACGTTGGAAATGATGGATGTACCCATTGTATAGCATACATGCCTACTTTAGAAAGTGTGTTAGATGAATATGATATAACTATTTATCACTTAGATAACAGTAAGTTATCTGATAAAGAATACGCCGATTTTAAAACATATATAAATATTTCTGGAACTCCAACCATAGCATTTATAACTGATGGTGAAGAAGAAACTACTTTAAATAGAATCGTTGGAGAGCAATCTAAAGAAGATACGATAGAAAGATTTAAAAATAACGGATACATAGATGAATAAGAAACTTTAGGTTTCTTTTTTTATGGTATAAAAAAAGAAATATTGCTATTTCTTTACTCCTCCAAATCTTCTTTCTCTTTTGTTAAATGCATCTAGTGCTTTATCAAACTCTTCTTCATTAAAATCAGGCCATAAAGTATCAGTAAAATAAAGCTCTGCATAGGCCATTTGCCATAACATAAAATTACTTATTCTATATTCACCGCTTGTCCTAATAAGTAAATCTATCGGTGGCAAATCATTAAATAAATTCTTAGAAAATAATTCTTTATCAATGTCTTTTACGTCTATTTTATTATCTTTTACCAAAGCACTAATTTTTTTAGTCGCTTCAATGATTTCATCTTGTCCACCATAGTTTAAACAAATATTAAATATACCATTTTTGTTATTCTTTGTTTCTTCTTGCATTTTATCCATTGTATCAATTACTTTTTTACTAAGTTTGTTTTTTAGTCCAGAAAAAACTACTTTTACACCTTTTTCTTTTATTACATTAAAATTACCCTTAAAAGCCTTAATGAATAATTTCATTAAATAATCTATTTCTTCTTTATCTCTTTTCCAATTTTCAGTTGAAAAAGCAAAAACACTTAATACTTTTATTTTTTTATCATAAACATATTCTGATATTTTCTTTAAAACCTCAGCACCTTTTTGATGACCTTTAGTTCTTTTTAAACCTCTATTTTGTGCCCATCTTCCGTTACCATCCATTATGATAGCAACATGATTTGGAACGTTTTCATTCATTTTTATACCTCCAAACGACTAAATAAAGTATATCATATATTTTATAAATATGAAATAGATGTTATTTTGTTTACGTAAATATAAATACTAAATTATATCATTAATTTTATTTAATAAACTACTTAGTATAACATCATCATCTATCTTATTTATTGCAAAAACTTTGCTTCCTATATAATTTAATGATGTTCCTAGGTGATATAAGTCTTTATTATCTATAATTATAAATCTATCGTGAAATATATTAGTATATTTAACACTAAGAAGATTATATTGAGCATTATATTTTTCTATATCAAATTGATCAAGTTTCGACTTATTACTTGTTATCAAAAGTATTCTTACATCTTTTTTCTTTTTACTTAAATACTTTAAAATAGAATAATCAATGTAATTATCTATTATAATTATGCTTTTATTGGCACTTTTAATTATTCCAATTATTAATTCATAGGCATCATATATCTCTCCATCAAAAAACAGTTTACTTTTTAAGTCTTCTTTTCTTTCAAACTTATCAAATAATTCTTCTATTTTGTTATCGTGCTTTTTTAAAGCACTTTCTATATAATCAGTTTTATTTTCTATTTTTATTACTCTTTTAAATATGTCTTTGTTTTCGTTTATCAAACGTCTCATTTTAACAAATGTATCCATTATCTTAATTGTTGCTTCAGTTGCTACTTTTGTCTTTAAAATAGTTGCTAACATATATATTCCTTGTTCGGTAAAGACCGTTGGATTTTTAAACTTTCCTCCTCTTGTTTCTATTTTTTGGTCAAAATTTTTGACCAAAAAAGACTTACTTTCTTCATCATCCAATTTAAAACAATATCTTTCTGGAAATTTTAATGGATTGTTTTTTACCGCTTGATTTATTTCTTTTGTACCATTTTTACATCCATAAAGCACCGCTAAGTCACTATCAAGAATTACCTGCTTTCCTCTTACTTCATATATCAAATTTTTTATATCTGTATTTTCTTTTAACTCATTCATTTATCTAATCCTTTCTATTAAATTATTTAAGTATTCTTTATCTTCTATTTTAGATATTGCAAATACTTTTTTACCTAAGTCTTTTAAAGAAGCTCCTAAGTGATATAATTCTTTGTTATCAATGATTATAAATCTATCATGAAAAATATTTGTGTACTTTATTTTTAAAGTAGGATATTCACTATTAAATTTTTTAATATCTGT
>DVMT01000042.1 GCA_018714855.1 Candidatus Aphodocola excrementigallinarum | reverse complement strand
TCTGCTAATTAAAAAGGTGTTACTATATTTACACAAACATCATATGAAACAGTATAATTATGAAGACATATATGTGTTATATTTCTTACGTATTCTTGGTTAATCACTATGTAGTCATAATATTAGTTGTAGATGCGATTAACATTTTTTTATTCATATTTTTCGATACTAAAACTCTTTTAGTATCTTCTTCCATTAAGATAGCCGCCTCTCCTAAACTATATGCATTAATTTTAAACGGAACAATTAACAGCAATAAAACTAATAAAAAGACTTTTTTCAACATAAATCACCTAACTAAATATATGAAAAAAAGACAATAAATATTTGCCTTTTTAATTAGTAAATGAACTTGGATGGTATGCAGTTATTCCCATTTCTTCTGCTTTTCTTAAAACGTCTAATCTATCATCTACGAAAACCATATCTTTTAAATCGATTTTATATTTTTTAGAATACTCCATTATAACGTCTGGTTTTAACATGGTAGATGATATGAAAATTATGTTTTCTTTTTTTATGTTTGGATAGTTTTCATTTAACCAAACATATTTTTGATTTATTTCGTTATTAGAAACTATTGTTCCTAAAACAAATATTTTATCTTTATCGAGTTTTTCTATAACACGCTGCATCGTTTTAAGTGGTCTTGCTTTTAAAAATAAATCGCCAAACAAAAAGTCTTCTAAAGTTTGACACCCTAATTCTGGTTTTAAACTGGCATAAAGCTTATCATTAAACCTATATTCACTTAACGTTCCATCCACATCAAAAAACACGTATTTACCTTCTAATTTTTCTAACATTTTTATCACCAAGAAAATTATAGCATAAAAAAAGATGATTAAATTTAATTAATCATCTTTATTTAGATAAAAACTCACATACTAAAGAACTTAACTCTGTTGGATTTTTAACAGGTAATCCTTCAATTAATCTTGCTTCATCATATAGTATTTTAGTATACTTTTTTAACGTATCTTTATCATTTTGATATAATTCTTTTATTTTTTGTGCAATTGGATGATTTTCATTAATTTCCAATACTAGCTTAGCATCAACATGTTCATCAGTTGGCATTGCGTTAATTACTTTTTGCATCTCAACAGTAATATTACCTTCACTTGTTAAACATAAAGGATGATTTTTCAACTTATTTGTAAATCTTATTGATGACACTTCATTTCCTAATTCTTTTTTCATTAAATCAAACATTTCTTTAGAATCTTCATTTTTCTTCTTTAATTCTTCTTTTTCTTTTTCGCTTGATAAATCAAAATCATTAGATGCTATATTTACAAATTTTTTATCATCATATTTATCAAGCATCTTTAAAACAAATTCATCAACATAATCAGTTAAGTATAATATTTCTTTTTTGTTTTCTTTTAGACTTTCTACTTGTGGCATCATATCTATTTTATCTATTGTTTCACCACACGCATAGTAAATTGTATCATCATCCTTTTTCATTCTTGATACATAATCTTTTAAAGTTGTCATTTTCTTTTCTTTAGATGAATAAAATATAATTAAATCTTTCAAATCATCTTTTTTAGCGCCATAATTATCATAAATACCATATTTTATATTAACTCCAAATGTTTTAAAGAAAGTTTCATATTTATCTTTTTCATTTTGAAGCATATCAGCTAATTCTTTTAATATTTTCTTTTCTATGTTTTTAGCTATTAGTTTTAACTGCTTGCTTTGCTGTAAGATCTCCCTTGAAATGTTAAGTGATAAGTCTGGTGAATCTACAACACCTTTTACGAAGTTTAAGTAATCAGGAAGAAGTTCTTCGCACTTATCCATTATTAATACGCCGTTTGAGTATAATTCAAGACCTTTTTTATACTCTTTTGTGTAAAAGTCAAACGGAGGATTAGATGGAATAAATAAAAGTGCATCATAGCTTACTAATCCTTCAGCTTTAGTGTGGATGACTTTTAATGGTTTTGCATAATCAAAGAACTTTTCTTGATAAAAATTATTATAATCCTCTTCTTTTATTTTCTTTTTGTTCTTCTTCCATAAAGGAACCATGCTGTTTATCGGATCTGATTCTTTCTTTTCTTTTTTCTCTTCATCATAAGTATATATCGTTATTGGATAACTTACGTAATCTGAATACTTTTTAACAAGTGCTCTTACGTGGAAATCATCTAAGTATTTATCAAAGTCATCATCTTTTGTTTTTTCTTTTATGTGAAGTGTTATCTTGGTTCCAAAGGTATCCTTATCAGACTTTGTAATCTCGTAACCATCTGCGCCTTCTGATACCCATTTATAAGCGTCTTCTTCCCCTGCTTTTTTACTTTCTACGATAACCTTATCCGCTACCATAAATGATGAGTAAAAACCAACACCAAATTGTCCTATAATATTTACTTTATCTTTTTTCTCTAGAGCCTCTTTAAAAGCTAAAGATCCACTTTTTGCAATGGTACCTAAGTTTTCAGCTAGTTCATCTTTGTCCATACCAATACCGTTATCACAGATGATAAGTAATCTTTTATCCTTATCAATATCAAGTGTTATTTTTAATTTCTTTTTATCTACCTTTAATTTTTTATTTGTTAATGATTCATAATATAGTTTATCTAGTGCATCATTGGCGTTTGATATTAACTCCCTTAAGAAAATATCCTTATTAGTATAAATAGAGTTTACCATTAAATCTAGTAATTTTTTAGATTCTGCTTTAAATTGTCTTTTAGACATATTAATTCATCTCCTTATATTTACTAATATGATTATAGTACCAATATTTAGCACTGTCAAGCGTTAAGTGCTAATAAATTTATTAAAAAAAATTAAGAAGTTTTAGTTCTTAATTTTTAATATAATCCATGTAATTTAGATATGTCATCAGATGATAACTGGTCAACATCCCACATACCATTTTCCTTTGTTAATGAAAGCTCGATTGTATGAGTTGTTGTATCGGTTACTTCCTGCATTTTTTCGATTCTATAATCCATGTATTTCTCTTCTGAGAAGTTACCTTCATCATCATTAAAAGCTTCTGGATTTTCTTCTAATTCTTTTTCTGCTTCATCTATTGCGCTTCGATAGTTTAGTACGGTTACCTCAACGGTTGCGGTTGCGTTGTTTTCATTTTCTTTTACATCTTTAATTACGTAAGCAAACTGATCATACTGTTTTTCCATTAATTCTTGATACTCTTCTTTTTGATTATCAGTTAAATCTTCATTTTCAATTGTTTCTTTTAACTGTTCTATGATGTTATCATCTTTAGCTCTATATTTTTCGAAAAACGTCTCAATTGCTTCTTCTGGCTTGTTATCATTAATAGAGCAACTACATCCGGTAAAAAGTAAAGCTGCGCATATTACAATTAATATTTTTTTGAATATGTTTTTCATTATATTTCCTCCTTCTTTTATTAATTTGTCAAGGAAGATACATTTTATACTATTTTTTTAGAACTTTTACTAAGTTTTTTAATTTATTAATAATGTTAAAATCAGCATTTATTATACTTGATGTTAAATTATCATACGCATTTTTAGCACTTTTTTCTTCTTTATCAAAGCATTCAAAATAAACGTATTTTAACTCATCTTCATTTTCGTTATCATAAATGTTATTAACATATTTTAAAAGTAGATCAATTATTTTATTTTCTTTTCTAGTACATTTTAAATTGTTTGTTTCAAAAGAAGTTACTTCATATTTTATTTTTAATAAATCACAATCAAATCCCCTTTTTATAACATCATCTTCTTCATCAAATAATAGCCTACTTTTTTTAATTACCACACCATTATCATCTAATAATAAAGCAAGCGCAATGTCATCATTATAAATAATAAAAGAGTATTTAATTTTAATTACCCTATGACTTTTAAAAACTTCTGTTTTATACTCTACGTCACTTAATATTTCATCTTTTATCTTAGTTTGATAATTCATGATATCAAAAAGCGTTTTATCATCTGTTTTTACTGATGGTATTTTTTTTATATGACTTATATTATCTTCTTTTTCCCATTCATAAAATTCATATGGGTATTTTTTAAAATTAACTAAAATATCATATACGTCCCTCATTTTTATCTCCTTTTTTAAAGATTGCAAAGTTAATTAATATAAATCCTATTATAAGATAATAAAATTCTGGTAATTTTATTATATAAGATATATATTCTTTTAAATTATACCCAAAACTAAATAAGTTTATGTATAAAATAAGGGTCGAAAAACCAAGAACCATAAGTCCGAATCCACTTAAAAACAAAAATATTTTTCCTAACATTTTAATCTCCTATTAAATATTTATACCAGTAATATCAAAACATTTACTAGAAAATTAAAAAACGCTTGGTTTAGTCAAGCATTTTTTATTCTAATTTAATATATCATCTATATCTTTATATAACTTTCTATCTATTTTAAAATTCTTATTCTTAATAGAACCATCATAATTATTTTTATCTCCATTAAAATATAAATAATTTTTATTCTTTTTTATAAATTTTACGTTTTTATAATAATCATAAGCAGTTCTAGGATCATTAATTATATCATCAATAGTTATATTTGGTATTTTGTTAATTTTATCTTTATCATTATTATTAATATTCTTTCCTTTCATAGCAGATGATATACTTATGGCCGAACCAACAATTTTACCAATATTAGAAGATGATCCCGCAATTATTCCACCAGTTATAACTCCTGAACTAGCACCAATAGAATTAAGTATTTCTTTTGATGTATCACCGTATAAAATGAGTATTTCATTATTTCTTTTAAAAATACATGTATTTCCAATTTTTGTATATTTTACCCATTTTACTATACATCTTATTACGTTATATACATTAATAAATATAAATATATAAACTAAAAATAACACATCAATATCTAATATTAAATCACCAATGCATGATAACGCTAACATCAACACAGCAGATATAATACATACTTTAAAAAGGTTAAGCAACATATTCCAAATATTACCTTTTTCTAATTTTTTATATCTTTTGCTTTTTATATCCATAATATAAATTTTTTCATTGTTCATTATAGCACCTCTTTTAAATCTTTATATGCTTTAGCAATTTCTATTGTTTTATTATTTCCATTTGAATCTTCATAAGTACATATATAATATCTTTTGTTTTCTTTTACCATTTTTATATTTTTTAATTCTGTAACCACACCATTCATTTCTTTATTAAATACTTTGTAAAACTCATCTCTTTTAGTTATAAAAACAGAATCTTCATGTATCGGATATACTAGCCATATTTTATTATTTTCATCTTTTATTATGGCTTTTCCAAGCCATGCTGAACATTTGTTATATTCCTTAGAATATTTAATTGGAATTATAAACGCGGCAATTATGAAACCTATCGGTAATAATATAATAAGTCCAAAGTTTGCCAAGGAATACCACTTCAATAATATACATATTATTGGTATAAAAAATGAAAAAGCTACAATAAGAATACATATTAAGACAAGTAAACTAATACTCTTTATATTTTCGTAGTATCCAGATCTTATATAACAACTATTTTTTATTGCTTCTTTTCTATCGTATAAATATATTTTCATATAATTTTTACTCCTTTTCTATCACCTTAAAATATCTAAACATCTATTTTATCTTACATGTTGATAATATCATATACTCCCCCCCCGTCAAGATTTTGACTTATGTTGTGGAAAACAAGTGTAAAATTTTTTGCAGTTGTAGTGGTAAACTTAAAGTAGACAACTAAGAGGGTATATAAGTATTAAAATAGCATTTTAAAATCAAATAGTTATATTTATCATTTTACTTGTAGGTGTATTTATGCTCGTAAATATTTTCTAGTTATATAAAAGTTATTAAATAAAGAATAAAATTAAACCTTTCGAATAAAAAGAATTATTAACATTATATTTAATATACTTAATAATGATAAAGAATATAAATACTTTAGTAAATTAAATAAATATATTTATATAATTATAATGATAAATAACAAAACTAGGAAAAATTATGATATAATTTTTTTGATAGTATAGTACCCTTTTAAACTGATAAATCATTTTAAAGAGTGTAATAGAACAATAAGGAGGATAAAATGAATATTATAGAAGTTTTACAGTATGTGTTTTTAGGAATCGTACAAGGTTTTACCGAACCAATACCAGTTTCATCAAGTGGGCATTTAATGATAATAAAAGAATTATTTAACTTTGACATGTTAAATGATATGAACTTTGAAATAGTTGTTAATTTTGGTTCTTTTATAGCAATATTTTTCTTATATAGAAAAGAAATATTTAAAATAATAACTGACTTTTTTAATTTTATTAAGACAAAAGAAGAACGATATAAAGAAAATTATAAATACGCTTGGTTAATTGTGTTAGCAACTATTCCTGCGGGCATATTTGGTCTTTTGTTTAAAGATAAGATAGAAGCTTTATCAGGTAACATAAAATTAATTGGAATCGCACTTTTAATAACGTGTTTAGCATTGTTTTTAATTAAAGATGAAAAAGGCAAAAAAGAAAAAAAAGATATAACAGTGCTTGATAGTATCATAGTTGGTTTCTTCCAAGTTATTGCCCTTTTCCCTGGAATATCAAGAAGTGGTGCAACAATCGTTGGTGCAACAAGCCGTAATATGAAAAGAGAAACAGCCGTTAACTACTCTTTTATGCTTTACTTACCAATAAGTGTTGCAACAATGATTTTAGGAGTTAAAGACTTAGCTGGCGCAAGTAATTTATCCACCCTAGCTCTTCCATATACCCTTGGAATGATTGCTAGTATGATCGTTACTTACTTTAGTGCTAAATGGTTTATAAACGTAATGAAAAAAGGAAAATTAGGATACTTTTCATTATACTGTCTTATCGCTGGTATATTAGTTATTTTATTCTTAGAACAAAAGTAAAATTTAAAAATTTTGCTTATTGGTTGTCACCTTCCAACATTCCTGCTTCATAGACTAAGTATCCTTACTTCTCAGGCAGGCTTAAATTCCGATGGTCGCCACCGTACTTATATTTTTTCATTTATAACTTCTTTTTTTATTTTTTTATTATATCAATACCTCTTTCATATACATTTTTAATCCCTCAAACATTATGTTTATACTTGCATTTACATCTCTATCGTTTATACTACCACAACATTCACACGTCCAACTTCTTATGCTTAAGCT
>DVMT01000041.1 GCA_018714855.1 Candidatus Aphodocola excrementigallinarum | reverse complement strand
AATCTCAAATAGAAACTATAAAAAAACGTGATCCTGCGATTAAAAGTACTTTAGAGGTGTTTTTATATCCTTCTTTTAGAGCACAAGTTTATCATAAAATATCTAAGTTTTTTTATAATCATAAGATGTACTTTATAGCAAGATTAATATCCGAGTTTGCTAAAAGAAGAACGGGTATTGAGATTCATCCGGGAGCTAGGTTAGGTAAACGTTTATTTATTGATCATGGTTGTGGTGTTGTAATAGGACAGACCGCAATAATAGGAGATAATGTTGTTATGTATCATGGGGTAACGCTCGGTGGCACGGGTAATGAAAAGACTAAAAAAAGGCATCCTACCATAGGTAATAATGTCTTTATTGGAAGTGGCGCTAAAGTTTTAGGCAACATAACAATTGGGGATAATGTTAAAATAGGTGCTAATGCTGTTGTGCTAAAAAATATCAAAAAAAATAAAACGGTAGTAGGAGTGCCAGGGTGCGTAGTAAAAGAAAATGTAAAAAATGATAAAAATTTGTAATTTTTACTTGCATATTTCTTAAAATAATATATAATGAAATTGACGTTTTGCAAAAAATCTATATATTTTTATACCCACTACATAGAAATATGTGGTTTTTTGCGTTGTATGAAAGGAGATGAACTAAATTGGCTTTATCTAAAAATGAGCTTATAGAAGAAAAACGTTATCTTGATTGTGCATCTTCTGTGATATCACAAAAACTTGATGATTTGGGAAAGGAGATTAGTGTTAAACAAGAAGAATTAACTGAGTTTCGAAAGGTTTTATGGGAAGATAAGGGAAGCATTGATAAGGTTGAAATGACAACCGGTCTTATGTCCTCAGAGTTTGAAGCAGGCTTTATGCTTATGAAAATGGATTATTATAAGAAGCTTCTTAAACTTAAGTATTCACCTTATTTTGGAAGGATTGATTTTAAAGAAAAAGACACTGATAAAATATATAAGGTATACATTGGTCTTGCAGGAGTAGAAAAAGATTTAAATTACATTATATATGACTGGAGAAGTCCTATTGCAGGGATGTTCTATGATTATGGAATAGGATCTTGTAAATATGAATCACCAGATGGGGATATATTAGGAAGCATACTTTTAAGAAGACAATATAAAATAGAGAATAATAAAATAATAAGAGCATTTGATAGTGATTTAAACGTTGTTGATGAAATGCTTCAAGAGGTTTTGGATGAGAATTCATCGGATAAAATGAAAAACATTGTAAATACCATTCAAAAGGAGCAGAATGAAATAATTAGAAACGTTCATGATAAAAACTTAATAGTACAGGGAATAGCAGGATCTGGAAAAACGTCTGTTGCACTTCATAGAATAGCATTTTTACTTTATAAAATTAAAAATTTAAAATCAGCAAACGTTGTTATTTTTTCACCGAATAACGTTTTTTCTGAGTATATATCTGATGTTTTACCAGAGCTAGGGGAGGATAACACAAGTGAGACAACTTTTAAAGATTTTGCCCAAAGTTTTATTAAAGAGTTTAAAGAAACAGAAAGTTTCACAACTTTTATTGAAAGATACTATACTAAAAAAGATGATGATGTTTCATTTACTACTTTTAAGTTAAGTGATGAAATGATTGATGTAATAGAAAATTATGTAAAAGAAATAGAAAATAACATTAAGATAACAAGTGACATTGAAATAAAAACAGATACTATTGATAAAGAGTATTTAAATTATATTTTAAAAGAAAGATTTAATAGATTACCGCTTTTTTCTAGAATAGAGAAAATGGCCGAACACTTATGTGATAAGTATGGATTAAGTTATGGAAAAAATAAAAAAAGTTTTATTAAACTAATTAAGGATAACTTAAATATAAAACCAAATTATGTGAAAATATATAAAGATTTATATTTGAGTAATAGTTTTAAAGAAAAATATTGTGGCGTTAAAGAAATAAAATTAAATAAGAAAATAATAAATTATGATGATTCGTTATGTTTTATTTATTTAAAAGGTCTATTAACTGGTTTTCCATACAGCAATTTAATAAAACAAGTAGTAATTGATGAGGCTCAAGATTACAACATGGTGCAGTATAAAATAATATGTAATATTTTTAAAAGAGCTTCATTTACGATTTTAGGGGATGTTAACCAAACCATTAATCCTTATTATAAATATGATACTTTAAGTAAAATAGGTGATATTTTAAATGATAAAAGTAAATATGTTGAACTTAATAAAACTTATCGTTCATCTCCAAACATAATTAGTTATGCAAATAAAGTGCTTAATTTAAAACACGTAAGTGCTATTAGAAATTCGAATAACATACCAGTGCAATATAGAGGTGATATTTCATATCTTAAAAATGACGTTAATAACTTAAAGAAAAAATATAAATCAGTTGCAATAATAACTAAAGATGAAGAAGAAAGTATAAAGATTTATAACTATTTGAAAGATGATGTTAAAGATATTTCGCTTATGAAGGATTCTTCTTTAGATTTTAATAAAAACTTAGTTGTTGTTCCAAGTTATTTATCTAAGGGATTAGAATTTGATAGTGTTATTTCTTATACTGATATGAATAATAAATACACTAAAGATGAAAGGTATTTATTTTATGTTGTTGTAACAAGGTCTCAACATGAATTAATAATTTATAATGCTCCGTTTACTATTTAAGGCAAGAAAAAGTTTTTTTCTTGCTTTTTATGTTAGTTTTTAGTAAACTTAAGTAAGTGTTATTGGAGGTGAAATCATGCTTTTAGTAAATAATCTTAGTCTAACTTTTGGAAAAAGAACCTTATTTAAAGATGTTAACTTAAAGTTTACCGCTGGTAATTGTTATGGTGTAATAGGAGCGAACGGAGCGGGTAAATCAACGTTTTTAAAGGTCTTATCAGGAGATATTGATTCAACCACTGGAGATGTTGTAATAACGGATAATGAAAGAGTATCAGTTTTAAGACAGGATCATAATGAGTTTGATGAAAAAGGTGTTATAGAAACCGTTATAATGGGTAATAAAAAATTATATGATATTATGAAGGAAAAAGAAGAAATTTACTCAAAACCAGATTTCTCGGACGAAGATGGTCTTCGTGTAGGAGAGTTAGAAGCAGAGTTTGCTGAGTTAGATGGTTGGCAAGCAGAAAGTGATGCGGAAATACTTTTGTCTGGTATTGGCCTTGATAGAGCATATTTTAATGATCAAATGAAGAATTTGTCTGGTGAGGATAAGGTAAAGGTTCTTTTAGCGCAAGCTTTATTTGGTAATCCTGATATTTTAATTCTTGATGAGCCAACTAACTATTTGGATATTAATGCTAAGATCTGGCTTGAAAATTTCTTACTTGATTTTAAAAACATGGTAATTGTTGTATCACATGATAGACACTTTTTAAATAAAGTGTGTACACACATTTTAGATATTGATTATGGAAAAATAAGAATGTACGTAGGTAATTATGATTTTTGGCTTGAATCAAGTGAGTTAATTCAAAAACAAATGCGTGATTCAAATAAGAAAAAGGAAGATAAAATAAAAGAATTACAAGATTTTATAAGAAGGTTTAGTGCGAATGCTTCTAAATCTAAACAAGCAACATCGAGAAAAAAACTGCTTGAAAAAATAGAACTTGATGATATAGTGCCATCATCAAGAAAATATCCATACATTAATTTTGAACTTGATAGAGAGTTAGGTCAAAACGTTTTAGAAATAAAAGGGTTAAGTAAAACCGTTGATGGTGTTGTTGTGTTTAAGAATCTTAATTTAACAATTAACAATGGTGATAAAATAGCATTCGTTGGTAAAAATGAGCTTGCTAAAACAACTTTTTTTGAAATAATTACGGGAAATATGAAACCAGATAGTGGAACTGTTAATTGGGGTGTAACCGCATCTTTTTCATACTTTCCAAAGAATATAGATAAGTATTTTGAAAATGATGTTAACTTAGTTGATTTTTTAAGACCATATTCAAAAGAACAAGAAGAATCTTATTTAAGAGGATTTTTAGGTAGGATGCTTTTTTCTGGAGAAGAAGCTTTAAAAAGTGTTAAGGTTTTATCCGGTGGTGAAAAGGTAAGACTTATGTTTTCTAGAATGATGCTTAAAAAAGCAAACGTAATTATCCTTGATGAACCAACTAATCATTTGGATATGGAGTCTATTACTTCTTTAAATAAAGCGATGAAAAATTTTAGGGGAACATGTTTGTTTTCTTCTTACGATTATGAACTTGTAAATAGTGTTGCAAATAGAATAATAGAATTTAAAGAAGATGGTAAGTATATTGATAGAATGACTTCATATGATGAATATTTAAATGTTAAAGAATAGTTAAATACTTAAGTAAGATGAATAACATCTTGCTTTTTTTCATAAAATGATTATAATATAAGCATTTAAAAGTTCATTTTAAAAGGTGATGTAAACATGAAAAAGTTACTTTCTTTTATACCACTAGGTATAGGTATTAGTGCCTTAATAATTTATATCTTTAACGTCATTTCGTTTAGAGTTATAAATAATGGTGCAACTAATTTGCAAATATTATCTAATTTAAAAATATATTTATATGTTGCAATAGCAGGTTTTATTATTTATTTTATAATAAAAATATTAGAAGTTTTATCTAATAAAAAAGGTTCAAAATTAAGTGAAGAAGAAAAAGAAGATGATCAAAAGTCATATGAACCTTTTGAAATTGATGATAAAAAAGACGATGATATAGGTAACAATATAAATATTGAAAATAAAAATGTTTATGTTCCAAATTATGATTATGTACCAATGTATCATAAAGAAGTAAAAGGAAATTATTTAGCTAAAGAAGAAAAAAAAGATAACGTTATAAAAAAAGAAAATATAATAGATACTCCAAAAAAGGATGATGAGGTTTTAAATATTGAAAAGATTAAAGAAGAAAAAGAAAGTCATGTAAACTCATCTAATTATTGTTATAATTGTGGAGCTAAAATAAATTATTCTGATAAATATTGTAGTAGTTGTGGTGCTTTATTAAAGGTAACTAGAAAAAATACTAATCCAGTACTTAAAAATATAATAAACGTAATTGAAATTGTAATTTTAATTTTAATAATATATTTTTCTTTAAATATGTTATTTGAATATAAAGAAAACACTGATCCTAATTTTAAGTCTCCTTTTAAAATTAGCATGACTAAATAAAACCTACTTATTTAAAACAAAGTAGGTTTTTATATTTGAAATTTAAAGTATCAATACCTTTTTTTAAATCACATATTATAGCGATTTTCTTGTTTTTTCTTTTTTTAATTTTTAATTTTTTAAATAATATTTTAATTGTTTTTTTATCGTATGCGGTAAATAAATTCATATCTTTTGTTTTAAAACTATTATTAAATAAATCAATGCTATTTCCGTGAATTATAAACGTAATATTATGTTCTATAGCGTTTATAATTCTTTTTTTGTTTTTTAGTATTTTTTCTTTTATATCATTTATTTTATCTTGTTTATAATTACCAAAATAATAGATGTTATCTTTAGAAAAATAAATATTATCTTTTAAATTTATGTTTTTTGTAAATGGTTTTATAATAAAATCATCATCTAAAAAGTCTTTTTCGATTACTTTAATCATTTTATCACCTTATTATTATGTTGTTTTAAAACGTTAAAATATAAACATAAAATCTTATTATATTGACTCTTTTATTAGTGATTGATATAATTTAATTAATAATAGGAGGAGATGTATGAGTAAATTAAAGATTAAGCCTGGATTAATAGGAATATTATTACTAGCAAGTTTGTTTGCGGGCTGGGAGACGTTATTAATAGTTACGGTATTAATTTTACTTTTCTGTGAAATGAACGACACCATTAAAAAGATAATGGTAAGTGTAATATCGTTTTTTATAGGATATACTTTAGTAAGCTTATTATGGCAAATAATTTCAGATGGTATAGGCGTAGTAATATATGCATTTAATCAATTTATAGAGTTTTTAAATTATTATTTGACAACAAGTATAGATGTAAGCAAGTTAACTAACTATGTTTTAAATCCTATTCAAAATGTTATTTCAACTTTAAATGAGGTAATTACATATTTATTAATAATTGCAAAATTTTGTTTTATAATCTGTACTTTAGCAAAAAAGACAATTAATATCCCTATAATAAGTAAGTATGTTAATAAAGTGTTAAACTACATTAATTCATCAGATTCAAATGATACTTCTAATGAAGGAACACAAAACCAACCAAGCAATAATCAAGTTAATAATATGAATAATAACTTTGCAAACCAACAAGTTAATAACCAGCAGTATGTTAATAATCAAAGTCAGCCATTAAATAATAATCCACAGTTTACAAACGTTCAAAATCAGCAGGTAAATCCTGATCAGTTTAATAACTTTATTAATTAAAAAATGATTTTTTAATCATTTTTTTTAATTAAATTAACTAATGATTTTTACAATTTAACTAGAATATGATATTATAGATGTGTATTTTATAAGGAATTGTCTAAATGTTATTAAGACGGTTTAATAATTAAATTTAGGAGATGATTTTAGATGGGAAGATTTCCAAGTATAGCAGCTAGTAAGGCTAAAACGGGAGCTCAAAAAGCTAAGGTATATTCAAGTTATGCCAAAGAAATTTATCAAGTAGCAAAAACCGGTGGTACTGATCCTGAGGGCAACTTAAATTTAAGACACTTAATTGAAAAAGCAAAAAAAGAGCAGGTTCCCGCTGACGTTATTAAAAGAGCAATTGACAAAGTAAATAGTGGTGCTGATGAAAGTTATACATCTGTTAGGTATGAAGGTTTTGCAAACGGTGGAGCAACGGTTATAGTTGATTGTCTAACAGATAACGTTAATAGAACAGTAAGTTTAGTTAGAAACGCATTTACTAAATCAAAAGGAAAAATGGGTGTGTCAGGTAGCGTTTCTCATATGTATGAACATTTATCAGTTTTATCAGTTAATAACATAACGGAAGATGAGGTTTTAGAAGCCTTATTAAATGCTGGGGTAGATGCAAAGGATGTTTATACTGAAGATGGTAACGTTAACATATATGGTGATCCAGCAGATTTATATAAAATAAAAGATGCAATTCTAAATTATAAAAAAGATGCAAACTTTTTAGTTGATGAAGTAGCTATGGTACCTAACGAAATGGTAATATTAGAAGGAGAAGATAAGGAAAACTTTGAGAAATTACTTTCTATGCTAGATGATGTAGAGGACGTTCAAAAGGTATATCATAACGTCGAATTATAAAAAATAATAATTAAACTTAATTGACTTTTATAATTTAATAATGTATATTTAAGTTATATTTAAATCAGTGAGAAAGACTATTAACTAGTATATTTATTTAAAGAGAGTTATCAATTGGTGTAAGATAATAATAAATTATTAGTGAATCTACTTTCGAGTCGAATGTAAAAAGCATTCGCGGGTAAAACCGTTATACTAATTAAGACTATCAAGAAGGATGGCACCGTGCTAAAAGCGCTCCTTTCACTTGTTAGTCTTTTTATTTTTAAGGTGATAATAATGGATGAAAGAATAATGATTAAAACTGATGGAGAAATTGATTTAACCATTCCAAAAGACTTTGAAGAATATGATAACACTTTCGATATTTATTTACATAATACTGATGAGTTTATTGGTACTATTTGGTATGATGATGGTAATGATAAAGAATTTACTAAATACTATGGAAATGTAGGCTATAAGATAAAAGAAGAGTATAGGGGTAATAATTATGCGTTAAAGGCACTTAAATTGTTAAAAAATGTTATGCTTGATGATGATGTTAAAACAATGTTTTTTAGTATATTACCTGATAATATTGCATCTAGAAAAACAGTGGAAAAACTTGGTGCGAGAATTCTTTGCTATAGACCAGTACCTAAAAAGCATAAACTGTATAACATTGAAGGTAGCTTATTGGTTATATATAAATTCGAGATGGGAGATGATAAAGGTGAGAGAAATAAAACCAAACACCATTTATAAGCATTTTAAAGGATCAATGGCATTTGTTATAACAACTGCAAAGCATAGTGAAACCGGAGAGGATTTAGTTATTTATTGCTGTGTTAATAATAATGATACGAATCATAAAGATGGAATATACGCAAGACCCATTGACATGTTTTTATCGGAGGTGGATCATGAAAAGTATCCTAATGTAAAACAACGATATAGATTTGAAGAAGTAATGATGGAAGAAAAATAAGGAGGCATACATGTTAAAAGAGTATTTATTAGATGAAAAGTATGATGAGTTAAGAAAAAGCGATGACCTTATTTATAAGGCACTTGAGTTATCAACGATTTTATTTAAAGGTAGTGTTGATAAAGGTGGATATCCTTACGTACTTCATCTTTTATATGTTTATAGTAACGTTGATACTAAAGAGGAAAAAGTAATCGCACTTTTGCATGACGTGATGGAAGATAAAAAAGTAACTAAAGAAGAGTTATTAGATATTGGTTTTCCATTAAAAATAGTAAACGACCTTGCGGTGTTAACAAGAGTAAAACCTATGGAATATACTGATTATATCGATAACATAATAAAAAATGGTTCTAAAGAAGCATTAAATGTAAAACTTGCGGATCTTGAAAACAACATTGATTTAACTAGAATTAAAAATCCAAGTGTTAAGGATTATGAAAGAGTAGAAAGAAGATACATACCTTCACACGAAAAGATATTAAATAGATTAAAGGAGATGGAATAATGATAGATATTAAACTAATAAGAGAAAATAAAGACTTAGTAAAAGAAAACATAAAAAAGAAGTTTCAAGATAAGAAATTACCTCTTGTTGATGAAGTTTATGATATGGATATAAAATACCGCGAGATAAAAACAGAAGCAGATGAGGCAAGAGGTAAAGTAAACAAATTAAGCAAAGAAATAGGAAATTTAATGCGTGATAAAAAGACTGATGAAGCAGGTAAAATTAAAAGAGAAGTTGCAAAAATTAAAGAAAGTATTCCTTTATTAGAAGAAGAGGAACGAAATTTAGAAAAGGAAATTAAAAAAAGAATGATGGTAATACCAAACATTATTGCAGATGACGTTCCAATTGGAGAAGATGATTCTTGTAATGTTGAGGAAGAAAGGTTTGGAGATCCTAAGGTTCCAGATTTTGAAATTCCTTATCATGCTGATATTATGCAAAGTTTTAATGGTCTTGATAAAGATGCTGCAGGACGTGTTAGTGGTAATGGTTTTTACTACTTAATGGGAGATATTGCACGTCTTCACTCAGCCGTACTTGCATATGCTAGGGACTTTATGATAGATAAAGGTTTTACTTATTGTATTCCACCATACATGATTCACTCTGATGCGGTAGATGGTGTTATGTCTTTTGAAGAAAAAGAAGCGATGATGTATAAAATAGAAGGTGAGGACTTATACTTAATTGGTACCTCAGAACACTCTATGATCGCAAAGTTTAAAGATCAATTATTAAAAGAAAGTGATCTTCCAATTACCATGACTTCATACTCTCCTTGCTTTAGAAAAGAAGTAGGTGCACATGGAATAGAAGAGCGCGGTGTATACAGAATTCACCAGTTTGAAAAGCAAGAAATGGTTGTTTTATGTAAACCGGAAGATAGTGATGATTGGTATGATAAGATGTGGAAATATTCTGTAGAATTATTTAGGAGTTTAGATATTCCAGTAAGAAAGTTAGTTTGCTGTTCTGGTGATTTAGCAGACTTAAAATACCGTTCATGCGACATTGAGGCATGGAGTCCAAGACAACAAAAATACTTCGAGGTATGTTCATGCTCTAACCTAACTGATGCACAAGCAAGAAGACTTGGAATTCGTTATAAAAAAGAAGATGGAACAAAACAGTACGCTCACACGTTAAATAACACGGTAATCGCTCCTCCTAGAATGTTAATTGCGTTTTTAGAAAATAATTTAAATGAGGATGGTAGCGTTAATATTCCAAAAGTTTTAAGACCATACATGGGTGGCAAAGAAAAAATAATACCTAGTAAGTAAAGGATGTTTATCATCCTTTTTTGTTTGATTAAAAAATTTATTTGTGATATCATACGAATTATTAGAAATTGGTGATTAAATGAGACATTATGCTGATGAAGATTTAAATAAGTTTTTAGAAGAGAACATAGAGGCAGTAATTGAGCTTTTAAAAAAAGCCTACGTAAGTACTAAAAAGTACTATAAAAATAAAGTACAAGATGATTTTTTATACATGAATACCTATGTTACTTTTAATCATGGTTATTGTTTTTATTTTGCAAGGATGCTTAAAAGCATTTATAAAAAAGCTAAGTTTGTTGTGGTAGATAAAAATTATGCACACATATCTCATATTTATTTATACATAAATGGATATATGTATGATGTTAATGGAAAAAATAAGCTTAATGATTTTTTTGTTTTGACTGATAATGAGTTAAAAGAAATTAATATAAATCATAATAAAGTAGATGAAGAGGTTTATGAAATGTTTAAAAGTTACTTTTATTTATATTTAAAAAAGTATGTAAAATATAATGATTTTTGTATAAAAAGTAAAAAAATATAAAATAATTATTGACATGTGTATAAAATACACATATAATGTAAGCGTAAGGTGAACAATATGAGAGTAGAAAATGAATTGTATAAAAACCAGGGTATTCATGTTATTAGTGCCATATTTACGGTAGAAGAAGGTAAGATGAAGGTTCTTTTAATAAAAAGAAAAAAACAGCCTTATAAAGATTATTGGGCACTTGTTGGTGGAGCTTTATATAATAGCGAAAATTTACATGATGGTATGAAAAGAGAAATTAAAGAAAAAACAGGAATTAATAATGTTAGACTTTATCAATTTGGTGTTTTTGATGAACTTGGAAAAACGCCTAGCATTCCGTTTAGAATGGTTGCAATTGCATATCTTGGAATAGTAGATGGCAAAAGAACAGACATAATAAAAGAAAGTAGAAACACTAAAAATGCTTGGTGGTGTGAAGTGAAAAACGTACCAAATTTAGCGTTTTCACATAATGAGATTTTAAATAGTGCGGTAGAAAAATTAAAAGATCTAATGGTGCAAAGTGATATTTTAAAAGCGTTGTTGCCAAAAGAATTTACCATGCCAGAACTTCAAAATTTATATGAAGGAATTTTAAATAAAAATTTTGATAGAAGAAACTTTAGAAAGAAAATACTTAGTTTAAACATCATAGAAGATACAAATAAAGAACTAAGTATAAATGGTAATAAGCCTTCAAAACTATACAAATTTAAAGATAAAATAGAATGTAAAAAGATATTTTAAAACGTGTTTTATTTGAATCACGTTTTTAAAATAAAGTTATATGTGTATGAAATACACAAAAAGGAGGGTTGAAATGATATATTTGCTAAGACATGGTTTGGATGATGAATCAAAAATAGGAGGATGGAGTAACGTTTGTTTAACTAAAAAAGGAGTAAAACAAGTTAGTGATGCAGGTGATTTTATTAAAAATAACATAACGTTTAATAAAATCATATCAAGTGATGTTAAAAGAGCGAGACAAACGGCGGAAATAATTAGTAAAAAAACTAATAAGAAAGTTATTTATACCGATTTGTTAAGAGAGCAAAACAAAGGAGATTATAATGGCGTTTTAAAAAGTAATTTAAAAAATGATGACTATTTTTTAGGTGATATAAGAATATACGATAGATATCCTAATGGTGAATCTCTTTTGGATTTATATTTTAGAATTGAAAAACTACTGTTAATAATTGATAAATGGGATAATGATTTGTTAGTTACCCATAGAGGTGTTATTAACATGATTTATTACTTATTAAATAATAAAAAACCAGATATGTACAAAGATAGTTTTGATGTTTCTCATGCATCAGTACATAAACTAGATTTAAAAAATAAAAAAATAGAAAGGATATATTAAAATGCTAGTTGCAAAAATATGTTTAACCGGTGGCCCTTGTGCTGGAAAGACAAGTGCTCTAAAAAAAATAAAAGAAGAATTTACTTCCATGGGATATAAGGTATTTATAATAAACGAGGAGGCAACGCGTTTAATAAACGAAGGAATTAAACCATTTGGAAATGATAAAATTAACATGTTAGATTTTGAAGATATCATGTTAAAAGAACAGTTAACACAAGAAGAGGTCTTTGTAAGAGCAGCTAATTTATTAGATAATAAATGTATAATCATATGTGATAGAGGAGTTTTTGATATAAAAACATTTTTGAGTAAAGAAGAATTTAACTACCTAATTAATAAATATAATTTATCTACTCTTGAACTTATGGATGGTTATAACTTAGTTATAAGCTTAAATACAACCGCTAAAGGTGCTTTAGCTTTTTATACAACAGAAAATAATAATGCTAGAACCGAAGGAATCAAAGAAGCAATAATAAAAGATGATAATTGTATTGATGCTTGGTGCTCTAATAATAACTTCATGATTGTTGATAATAGTACTGATTTTAATGGAAAGCTAGATAAAATAGTAGATGGTATAAAAAATTATCTTGGAATTTTAGAAAAACACGAAAAAAAGTATTTAGTTGAATTAACTGATGAATTAGTAAAAGAATTAAATAAAAAAGATGCTGTTTGTATTGATATAAAACAAACGTATTTAAATACCAATAAAAATTACGAAATGCGTTTAAGAAAAAAAACACTTGATGGTAATAGCACGTATTTTATAACGGCAAAGAAAAATGATCATGGTAATCAAAAAATAATCGTTGATGAAAAAATAGATAGAAAAACATATGAAAGATTGTTAAACGAAAGAAAAATCATAAATGAAGTTAATAAAAAAAGAGTTTGCTTTTCTTATAACAATAATGTTTATAAACTAGATAAATTTGAAAATGGTATGTATTTATTAGAAACTTCACCCAAAGTGCAAATTCCTTCTTTTATAAATGTAATTAAAGATGTTACTTTAGATGATAATTATTACAACATACATATTAAAGATAATAAAGCGTGCATTATTAAGAAAGGAATTATAAAATGATAATAGTAAAAGATAATGATGTGGTAAAAAAATATAAATTTGAAGTTGATAAAGAAAAATTAGAAAAACTAAAATATGAAATAATAGTAAATTGCTCTATAATAAGGCATAAAAAAGAAAGAATTGATGATAGATTTACGTTAAGATATGCTTACGAAGATAAAAGTAAATATATTATAAATTATAATATAAAAGAAGTAGAAAAAGTAATAAATAATGATTTTTATGGACCTGATTGGTATAATGTTTATGAAGAAGAATACGATTTATATGATTATCCAGACGTTGTAGATATAATTAACGAAGTATTAAAAGATAATGAGAAAATGATAATAAAATTATTAGATTATGAATCTAAAGAAGATGAAATTAATATTCCAAATATCATAACAAAGGGTGATCCAAGTAAAATAGAAGATTCGCTAAAAAAAGCAAGTGATGCTTTTACGGAATATAAACTTCATTATAACGTTGTTCCGTTAAGTAAGTATTTACCTGATGTTAAAGCGTGTATAAAAATGATTTTAATAGATGAATACTCATATGATGATTATAGAAGGTTTTGCAAATTTAAAGATATAGATGAAAATACTTTGTCAAATTCCTTTTTAAAACGTTTACAAAAAAATTAATAAATGTTATTTTAAAATGGGAAGTGATAAAGTGGCTAATTTAGAGTATAGATATGGTCCTATGAATTCTGGTAAAAGTATGTCTCTTTTACAAATGGCATATAACTATGAAGAGAATAATAAAAAGGTATTACTAGTAAAATCAGTAATAGATACCAAAGGTGGAGATTACTTAGTATCTAGAATAGGGCCTAAAAGAAAGATTCAAATAAAACTTGATAAAAATGAAAGCCTTTTAAGTGATAAATATGTTGGTATGCTAACGAATGTAGATGCAATATTAGTTGATGAAGCTCAGTTTTTAACTACTAGCCAAGTAGAGGATTTATGGATTATTGCTAAGACAAAAAACATTTCTGTTATTTGTTTTGGATTAAAAACTAATTTTAAATCAGAGTTTTTTGAAGGATCTAAAAGATTGTTTGAACTTGCGGATAAATTTAAAGAATTAGAAACAATATGCTCTTGTGGGGTAAAAGCAAGATTTAACGCAAGAAAAGTAAACGGAAAGTTTATTCTTGACGGTGATGAATTTGTAATAGATGGTGATAACAAATCAGTTAAGTACGTACCATTATGCTCTAAGTGTTATTTAAATAAAGTTTTTCTTCCAAATAAAAAAATGTGACGTTTTTTTAAATAATATAAAGTTTTTTTCATATCATTTAGTATAAAAAGAAAGGATATGAATTATGAAAAGAAAGATAATTACTATTTTATCAGCGCTCTTTTTAGTAGTTTTATCAATTTTCTTAGTAAATAATAAAACTGATGTTAATAACAAAACTACTAAAAAGGAAAAAAGCTTAAAAGCGACCGTTTTAGAAGTGTCTAATGATTATGTTACGGTTTTAGATAAAAATAACATAATATACACGTTTTTAAATGATGATAACGTATTTGAATTAGGCCAAAACGTTAATATTAAATATACTGGAGCGCTTGATAAAAACAAAGAAAAACAAACGATATCTATAAAGAGCGTGTCATCTTTTGATGATACTGGAAATATTCCTTTATCATTTAATGATGATGGCATGTTTAAACAGTTTTACCAAATGGCTTATAATAAACTTAAAACAATGACATTAGATGAGAAAATAGGGCAAATCTTCTTAGTTAGAGTACCAAGTGAAAACCAAATATCTGATTTGCAAAAATATCATTTCGGTGGCTACTTATTATTTGAAAGGGATTTTAAGGATAAAACAAAAGATGAAGTAATTAACATGATTAATGAATATCAGGAAAATGCAAATATACCACTTTTAATTGCAACCGATGAAGAAGGCGGAGATGTATCTAGGTTAAGTAGTAATAAAAACATAGTTGATGAACCTTTTAAATCACCATCAGAGCTATATGATGAAGACGGGCTCAACACTATAAGAAAAGACACTATTTATAAGTCATCGGTATTAGAAGAGCTTGGCATAAACGTTAATCTAGCGCCAGTTGTTGATGTTTCAACTGATCCAGATAGCTACATGTATGAAAGAACTATAAAGGAAGATACCTCTGTTACATCAAAGTATGCTAAAACGGTAATTGAAGCATCTAAAGATAGTAACGTATCATATACTTTAAAGCATTTTCCAGGATATGGTAATAACGCTGATACACATACCTCATCAACAACCGATAACAGAACTTATTCTGCCATCATGGAAGATGATATTCCACCATTTAGAGCGGGTATAAAAGCAGGTGCAGAAGCGGTATTAGTATCTCATAATACGGTTCCAGCATTTGATAAGGATAATCCTGCATCACTTTCTATAACCACTCATAACATCTTAAGAAACGAGCTTTCTTTTACCGGAATAATTATTACTGATGATTTAGACATGGGAGCTATAACTGATAATGATGCCGTTATAAAAGCAATTAAAGCAGGTAATGATTTACTTATCGTAACAGATTATGAAAGTGCTATAAATAAAGTTCATGATGCTTTAGAAAATGGTAATATAAGTGTATCTTTAATTGATAATATGGCATTTAGAGTTCTTTCTTGGAAATATTATAAAGGTCTTATGTATGATATTTTAAAATAAAGGTACTAATAAAGTGCCTTTTTTAAATTGATTTTAATTTTTATATTTGATATTATAATAAACTAAAGAAAAGAGGTTTTCTAATGAAAGCAAAAAGTAAGAAAACTTTAGCATTTATTTTAGCAATGATAATGGGAACATCAGGTCTTTCATCTTGCTCAAATAAAAATAATATAAATAAAGAAACATATGAAGATGTTTTAACACAATACTTAAACTACTTTGAAAACAAAAGCGTAAGATATTATGATGACTTTGATAGGCTATTTTATATTACTAATTTAGATGTAAAAGAAGCAATAGAAAACTCAGAAACTAAACAAGAATGTGATTATCAGTATGATGGAAATTATTTGAATGTTTTTGATAAAATAATTGAAAATTCTAAAAATGAAATGGCTAATACTGAGTATGAATACTTATTTTGTGGTGATGAGGCTAATATAGATGAAGAAAAGCTTAAATTAAAAGATGCTTTTTTAAACGCTTTAAAAAACGCTTTATATAAATGGGATCACTCTTGTGTTGGTGATAAAAATGATGATTATCATGTTGCAACTACTCTTAGTATAACTTTTGATTCTTTTGGACCCGAAACAGAGCTTGCAAGATATTTGTCTGATGAAAACAAAATAATTTTGCATATATCTTACATAGAATCTTATTGCATAAAAAATGAACTTGATTTGCAAGAAATATTAACCTGGATTATAGAACATGAATTTAATCATTTAAGGCAACATCCTTGTTCTTGTAAAATTAATAAAGGACAGGCATATACTTTTACAAAAGGAAGCTACCAAGATATAGGCGCAATGCTAATAGAATCATCAGCAGAATCCGCAATCTATTTAGAGGATGGAAATATTTCTTCATCTGATAAAATTTTCACTTCATATACTTATGGTAAAGCAAGGTATTATGAATCTTGTTTGATGTTAATAAATCTTTTCCAAGAAAACTCTGGTACAGAAGAGTATTATGAAGCAATTTTTAACACTGATTTAAAGGCACTATATAATTATTTTGGTGCTGAAACAGAAGATGAAATTTATAATTTTTATGAATTGTTATTTTCTGTTGATGTTTTATCTGAAGAACAAACCTTTGATGAAAAAGATTTAGTTGGGTTATCTTATAACGTTAACTTTTTTAATTATATATTAAAAGAAATGGTTGAATATACAAACAGAAACAAAGATTTTTCTTTAGAACAAAATATAGTAATGCTAAATTTAGTTCAAAATGTTATTGTTAATTTACCCGGTAATAACAAATATGTTTATGAAAATAATGATGTAAAGAAAATGATTAACGAACTTATTGAATCTAGTTATCAGTATACTGTGTTTTTATCTCAAAATTATAATGTAAGTATAGAAGAAATTAATGATTTACAACAAAATAATAATTTAACTAAGGAATTTATTGATTATTTAAATAAAAGTGGAATAAATAACGGTAGTAAAAAAGTAAAAGATTTATTAAATAGATTTTCTAATTTAGAAAACATTTGGTATGCCTTAGGCCCCGTTGATTATAACGGTTATAATTCATTTATAGAAGAAAGTGGCATATCTTACACGAAGTAGTTTATATTTCGACAAAATAATTAATGTAAAATCATCATAATGTTATATGGTGATTTTTAAATGGATATAATTGATGTAATTAACATAATAAATGAAACATATGAAAACATATATAAAGAGTTTAATTCATCTTTTATGTATAGTTCAGCACAGATAACTTTTACCAATGGTTATTGCTATGATTTTTTTTGTATGTTAAAGCGTTTTTATCCCAATGCCTCATTAATGATGAAAAATGATAAAATGCATTGTGCTGCTTTAATAGATGATAATTTATATGATGCAACAGGCATTAGAGATGATTTATTTGATTTTCATTTAGCAACTGGTACAGATATGGAATACATTTATAAATATTATGGCTTTTTTAAAGGAAGATTTAAAACTCTTTTGACTAATGAAGTTGTAAAAAACGTGCTAAGTAATAAAAAAAGTTATGTAAAAACATTAAACAAATAAGGATAAATATAGTATAATTTAAAAAGAGGTGTTTTAAATGTTTGAAAATAAGAAAATATTTATACTTGGTTTTGCAAGAAGTGGTTATGAAGCTGCTAAGTTTTTAATTAAAAGAGGAAACGAAGTTTTAATAAATGATGGTAAAGATGAAAGTAAAGCTGATCAGAAAAAAATTGCTGAGTTAAAAAAACTTGGTGTTAAGTTCTTTTTTGGATCACATCCTGATGATCTTTTTGATTCTTCATATGATTACTTAATTAAAAATCCAGGTGTTCCTATTCATCATAAATACGTTGAAAAAGCAAAAGAAATTGGTGTTGAGGTAATTAACGAAGTAGAAATGGCATATAGATTACTTCCTAAAGACGTAACTTTAATTGGAATAACTGGAACGAATGGTAAAACAACAACAACTACACTTACTTACGAAATAATAAAAGAAGCAGGTATAAGCTGTCATTTAGCGGGTAACATAGGATATCCATTATGTAGCTTTTTAGATAAATTAAAGTCTGGTGACGTAATCGTTATGGAAACTTCATGTCAGCAACTAGAAAACGTAAAAGAATTTAAACCAAACATAGCCGTTATGACTAATTTATCAGAAGCTCACGTTGATTTTTTTGATAATGATTATCAAAAGTATAAGGATGTTAAAACTAAAATATTTAAAAACCAAACAGAAAATGATATTGCAATTCTTAATTTGGAAAATAAAGAAGTACTTGATCAAACCAAGAATATTAAATCTAAAAAGATGTATTTTTCATCTAGCAAAAAAGCTAACTGCTATTTAAAAGATAATGTTATATATTATAACGATGAGGAAGTAATTAATACGGATGACATGATAATAGTAGGAAAGCATAACGCTGAAAACGTAATGGCGGCCATACTGGTAGCTAAACAGTTTAACATAAGTGATGATGTTATAAGAAAAGTTGTTTATAATTTTAAAGGCGTAGAGCACAGATTAGAGTTTTGTGGTGAAGTTAATGGTGTTAAATATTATAATGACACTGAGGCAACCAATATTAAATGTACGCAAATAGCACTATCTTCATTTGATAAGCCAACGATAATAATCCTAGGTGGCTTAGAACGTGGTCAAGACTTTAATGAACTAACTCCTTACATGAAAAACGTTAAATCAGTTATTGCAATAGGACAGTGTAGAAAAAGAGTAGAAGATTACGCTAAAAGTCTAAATATTCCGGTATACACTCATGAATTTCTAAAAGATGGCTTTAAAGAAATACCAAAAATAGCAAAAGAAGGTAACGTCGTATTATTATCACCGGCATCAGCTTCATGGGATCAGTATAAAGAATGTGAAATAAGAGGTAAAGAATTTAAAGATTACGTAAAAGAGCTTATGTAGGCTCTTTTTAGTTTGACTATTTTTAAAAAAAATATATAATATAAAAATGTTTTTTCTTAAAAAAGGTGGGGTAAAATATGAAAAAAACTAGTGAGGAAATAAAAAAGATATGTGATTTATATGAGAATATTTTTATAAAACAAGTTGAAAATAAATTTGGTATTGGTTATGAGTTAAGTGCAAAAAAGTTGCTTCCAATGCTAGTAAAAAATTATTTTGATTATAATGTACCATTAGATATTACTGATTATTTTGATATAGTAATTAAAAAAACCAATTTAATAAAAAAAGAAAAAAAACAAATGTATTTATATTATGCTGAAAAAATATATTGTGTTTTTAAAGATTTTAACGTGGATAACTTATTTAGTGATGAAGAGCTTAAAGAATTATCTTTAAAACTTTCTTTATATTGTTTGAATAAATATTATAAAACAAATAAGAATACCCCTTTTTCTGCTTATATGATATCCAGAATTAATTGTATTACAAAGTCTTTACTTAATAATGAGGATAGATTAATAACTTTTTACGTAACTTTTGTAGGTAAAACAGATAAAATAGAAAATTACTTGGTAAATAAATATTTTTATATTTGTGAAAAATATTTGAATAATAACGTTGATTTATTTAGACAAATATTAAATGATATTTTATCATTACCTAATTTAACCCGGGTTAAAATATTATCTAGATTATTAAAGAAAGTAAATAAAAAGAATTCGAATAAAAAACCAAAACAAAAAATGGATTTATCAATGGTAAGAAATCAAGATAATATAAAAGAACAATTAATAAGAAGTTATTATTCTTATATGCAAGATAAAAAACATAAATATAAATTTTATGATGATAAGAACATAGTTGATGAAAACTTAAAAGAAATATTAGAAAAGACGGTAGATAGTTATTTAAATGGTAATAGCAAGAAATATCCTTCTAGTTATATTACTACCGTTTTATCAAAAAGATTAAAATTTTATCAAAATAGAACGATAAAAGAAAAATATTTAGCTAAAATAATTGAAATAACAAAAGATTATATAGATGTTTTAGATGATTATTATAAAAATAAAAATTTAAGTTATACAAAAAAAGGTCAAATAGAAGAATACATGAACTTAATTTTAGAAGAATATATAGAAAATGGTAGTTATGAAATAGATAATAAAAAATATTTTAAACAAATGCTTAATAAATATGAAGAAATTGAAAAGATAGTAGGTGATAGTTATGAGTATAAATTTAAAAATCAAAGAAGCAAAAGAAACAAAAAATCCAAAATTATTTAAAGAGATTACAAAATATTATGAATCTAAATTCATAAATAATGTTATTAAAAATCATGGCAAAGATTACGTAAATGAAGCTAAAGATATATTGCCTTATTTTGTTGAATACTACTTTGATAATGACTTGAAAACTAACCTTTCTTCTTATTTATATGAAAGAGCTAAGAATTTTCTTAGTATTAAGGTCAATTTTGATAATATAATAAATAGTAATTCAAAATTATTGATTAGACAATATTATATTAATAAACTTTCGTATATATTAAAAAGAGATTGTTATAGTAAATTATTGTCTAATGATCAAAAATATGAATTATCAAGATGCATTGTAAATGATATTTTTAATAATTATGTTAAAGAAAAAAAGCTATCATCGGTGCCAAATTATTTTAATAATATGTTAAAGAAAAAATTATCTTTATTTTTAAATGAGGAAAAATTAATTTTAAGATATATACAATATTGTGGGTTAAATAATAAAATAAAAAATTATTTTTATGAAAAATATATGTATGTTTATCATTTATATGATGTATCTATAGATGAATATAAAGATGCTATAAATAATATATTATCAACCAAGTATTTTTTTAATATTAACATTGAATCAAAATTAAAAAAATGCTTAGACAAAACAATAATAAATAAAGAAAAACTATATCATGAAAAAGAAAAAGAATTTAAAAATGGTAATTTAGAATATATAGATGAAGTAAAAGAGCATTATTTATATATATTAGATTTAGTTTTTAATAAGGTAAAGGATAAAGTCAATTTATCTCAAAAAGAGTTAAAAATGTTATTAGAAGAAAAATATGATAGTTATTTTATAACAATAGTAGAAAGAATAAAAGATAATTATATAAAAGAAGATTTTAATTTTCAAAAATATATAAATACAGTGTTAACGTATTATATAATGAATTATAAAACCAATCAAAAAATTTTTTACGTTGATGAGGATTTAAAAAATAAGGACATTCATGATAATTTATATTTAGTAAATAAATATGCCATTAAATATGCCGGTAGTTGTTCTAAGAAGATTTTATTAAAAAAATTAAAAGATAAGTATAAATCATTAATTGATGAATACTTTTCAAGATCAAGAAAAACAACTTTTAGTAATTTTGTTAAAAAGGGTTTAAGGGATGAAGCTAAAAGGATAAATTTAATTTATAAAGATGATGACGATTTAGAAAAAGCAAAAAAGCCCGTGTTAAAATAGGGTGTTTTTTGTATGTAATTATGATATAATCATTAAATGGAAAAGGTGGTATTATGTTAAAACCAAATTTTAAGGAAGCTAAAAAAAGAAATAAAGAGGATATTAAAATAATAAGGGATAAATACGTTATTCCAAAAGAAGTAGAAAATATCGGATTAAATAAAAAGTATTATATAAAAACTTATGGTTGTCAGATGAATGAACATGATAGTGAGGTAATCAAGGCAATTCTAGAGGATATGAAATACAAAAGAACTGATGATTATTTAGATGCTGATATAATAATACTAAACACTTGTGCCATAAGGGAAAACGCACATAACAAGACATTTGGAATGTTAGGTAGAATAAAACATTTAAAGCAAACTAAAAAGGACTTATTAGTAGGGCTTGCAGGTTGTATGAGCCAGGAAGAGTCCGTTGTAGATGAAATAATAGATAAGTATAAATGGATGGACTTTGTGTTTGGAACACATAACATATATGATTTACCTAACATACTAAAAAAACACTTAGAAGATAAAAAACTAGAAGTTGAGGTTTTATCAAATGAGGGAAACGTAATAGAAGGTTTACCATCTAAAAGAGATTCTAAATACAAGGCCTGGGTTAACATAATGTATGGATGTGATAAATTTTGTACTTACTGTATTGTTCCTTATACAAGAGGAAAGCAAAGAAGTAGAATGCCAGAAGACATAATAGATGAGGTAAAAGACTTAATAAAAAAAGGATATAAAGAAGTTACTTTACTTGGTCAAAACGTTAATGCATACGGAAAGGACTTTAGAAATAGAGATTATAAAATGGAAGACTTACTTCGTGACGTTGCAAAAACCGGTATAGAAAGAGTAAGATTCGTAACATCTCATCCATGGGATTTTACTGATAACATGATTGATGTAATTGCAAAATATGATAATATCTGTAATTATATTCATCTTCCGGTGCAATCGGGTTCATCTAGAATATTAAAATTAATGGGAAGGCGTTACACTAAAGAGTCTTATTTAGAGTTATATAACAAGATAAGAAATAAAATAAAAGGATGCTCTATTACAACTGACATAATAGTAGGATTTCCAGGTGAGACTAAAGAAGACTTTGAAGAAACGCTTGATTTAGTAAGAACATGCAAATTTGATTCAGCGTTTACTTTTATATATTCTAAAAGAAAAGGAACGCCAGCAGCATCAATGGAAGATAACACGAGTAAAGAAGAAAAAGAAATTCGCCTTCATAAACTTAATGATGAAGTAAATAAATACGCAAAAATAGCCAATGATAAATTAGTTGGAAAAATACTTCCAGTGTTATTAGAAAGCGTAAGTGAAAAAGATAAAAACATGCTAGCAGGCTATACTGATACAATGAAATTAGTAAACGTAAAAGCTGATAAAAAATACTTAGGTAAAATAGTAAACGTTAAAATATTAGAGGCAAAAACTTGGAGTTTAGATGGAGAAATAGATGAATAACATTGAAAATAAAATAGATGAGTTATTTGATGAATTAGAAGATAGTAAATTATATAAAGATTATGTTAAAGTAAAAGAGAATCTAGAAAATAATAGTGAAATAATGAGTTTAATAAATGATATAAAAAGATATCAGAAGATAAGTGCTAATAACAAAGATAAATCCGTAGATGATAAAATAAAATGTTTATATAATAAGTTAAACCATTATCCTTTATACCAAAGTTATTTAATAATTAAAGAAGAACTAGAAGAAGAATTGTTTATGATAAAAGAGGTTTTTGAAAAATATTTTAAGATGATGTTAAAAATAAATTAGCTAATGTAAAGTAAGGATTTTAATTCTTGCTTTTTTTAGTGTTTTATCACTACTTTTTATTAGTATCATAAAATACATTGGTGATAAATTTGAAAGATCCTATTTACGTAATAGAAGAGGTTAAAAAAGCATTATCTGAGCTAATTATAAATGAAGATATTAAGTATTTGAAAGATATTAGCCCATCAGATTTATTTAGACTTTATAGCGCTGATTTATGTACTATATTGCTTAATTATTTTCCAGGGGCAACGGTTATGATGAACAAAAATTTTAGAGAATGTGCACTTATGATACAAGGTGTAATATATAATTCAAAAGGCACTTGTGATCCTAGATATTATTTTGCTGCGGGTAGTGAAGAAATTAACTTTATAAAAATGAGTTTTCCAAAGTTATCAGCTGATGTTTTTGATAAACTTAATAATTATTTGTTTAGCGAAGAAAAAACATTATCTTATCATCTTAGAAAAAGTATAAATAAGTTGACATGATTTATAATATATTTAGTATAAAATTTTATTAGTATATTGACTTATAATGAATTAGAATGTTAATATATATTTGTAATAATAAAGGAGGATAACAATGGAAAAAGGAAGAAAAACAAAAGCTGTAGCAATTGTGGCATTAATAGTTGCAGTACTAGGACTTACGGTTGCGTTTGCAGCATTAAGTACAACTCTTACAATAAACGGAACGGCACAGGTTAACACTGCGACATGGGATATTCATTTTGAAGATCTATCTAGCGCAGTAACAACTGGTGATGCATCAGAACTTACGCCACCGACGATTGGTGTTGGAGAAGAAAGCAAGCCAAATACTCATATTGGAGATTTTGAAATCCAATTAACAAAACCAGGAGATTCAGTAACCTATACTTTTGATGTTAAGAATAATGGTACTATTGATGCAACACTTGGTACTTTAACATTAGGTACCCCACAATGTACATCAATTGCTGAACCAACTGTTGAAAATGATGCTACAATAGTATGTGATAACTTAAAGTTTGAACTTACTTATACTGACGGTGGAACTCCAGTTGCTCAGAATGATACTTTAAATAGAGGAGAAACTAAAAACCTTACTTTAAAAGTTTCATTCGATGGTGATGAACTTCCAACTAATGATGTTTCAATAGATGGCTTGGATGTTACTATGATTTATAATCAAAAATAATTAAACAATTGACATTTATTAGAAATTAAAATAAAATATTATTGTTAACGAAGAAGGTTTACCAAGTAGTTAATAATAATATTTTTTTTAAAGAGATTGTATGGTTGGTGAAAATACAAAGTATGTTATTAATGAATTACATAAACTAAAGTTAAATCGCGTAAGATGCGTTATGTCTTAATAGAGCGCTAGAATAATATATTCTAGAACAAAGGTGGTACCGCGGATTATAACAGTAATTCGTCCTTTATATAGGATGTTTTACTGTTTTTTAAATATATTAAATAGGGAGGAAACTACATGACTTTATATGAAGATTTAAAATGGAGAGGTTTAATTCAAGATATTTCTGATGAAAAGCTAATTGACAAGCTAAATAATGAAAAACTAACGTTTTACATAGGAACGGATCCAACGGCTGATTCTATGCACATAGGCCATTATTCATCGTTTTTAATTTCTAAAAGGCTTGCAAAAGCGGGACATAAACCTATTTTACTTGTTGGAGGTGCAACTGGTCTTATTGGAGATCCTAAACCAACTGCTGAAAGACCTATGATTTCTAAAGAAGAGGTAGAAAAAAACTTTAAGGGATTAAAAAAGCAGGCTGAAGAAATATTTGGGTTTGAAGTTGTTAATAATTATGATTGGACAAAGGACATAAACGTAATTGATTTTTTAAGGGATTATGGAAAATACTTTAATATTAATTACATGCTTGCTAAAGATAAGGTAAAATCTAGAATGGAAAGTGGTATTACTTATGCTGAGTTTTCTTACATGATTTTGCAAGCTTTAGACTTTATGCATCTATATGAAACAAGAGGTGTTACGCTTCAGGTCGCAGGATCAGACCAATGGGGTAACATAACATCAGGAATAGAACTAGTAAGAAAAAAACTAGGTAAAGAAGTATATGGGATGGTTATGCCACTTGTTACTGATTCTAATGGTGTTAAATTTGGTAAAACAGAAGGTAATGCATTATGGCTTGATAAGAATAAAACATCATCATATGAGTTATATCAGTATTTAATAAACCTAGAAGATTCCATGATAATTGATTATTTAAAGAAACTTACGTTTTTATCTAAAGAAGAAATAGAAGAGTTAGAAGAAAAACATAAAAAGGCACCAGAAAAAAGGGAAGCTCATAAAGCGCTTGCTCGTTGTGTAATAACTGATATTCATGGAAAAGAAGAATATGAAAAAGCTGTTAGAATAAGTGAAGCTTTATTTAGTGGAAATGTAAAAAGTTTATCAAAAGATGAAATACTAACAGGATTTAAAGATGTTCCATCATTTGAAGTGAAGGAGAATATTAAGTTAATTGATATGTTAGTAGATAATAATATTACATCATCTAAAAGAGAAGCAAGAGAGTTTTTAAAAGCTGGATCTATTTCTATTAATGATGAAAAGGTAAATGACGAAAATATGATAATAGATAAGTCACTTGCAATAAATGGTGAAATTCTTGTTATTAAAAGAGGAAAAAAGAAAAACTTTATCGGATTAATTAAATAATAAATACTATTTTAAAAGGACCTTAATAAGGTTCTTTTTTTATTATGGTAATTTATTTAAAAACATGCTATAATTATAATCGCTAAATATTAAAGAAAGGAGGGATTTTATGAGCAAGATTAATATTTTTGCACTCGGCGGCTTAAATGAAGATGGTAAAAACATGTATGTTGTAAAGGTTGATAATGATATATTTGTTTTTGATGCTGGTTTGAAATATGCATCAGATAAGCTTTTAGGTGTTGATTATATAATTCCGGATTTTACTTATATAAAGCAAAATATTAAAAACATCAAGGGATTATTTTTAACTCATGGTCATGAGAAAAACATGGGTGCGGTATGCGATATAGTAAAAGAAGTTCCAAGGTTAAAAGTTTATGCTACTAAATTTACAGCTGATATGTTAAGAAAAGAGTTAGAATCAGAAAATATTAAATTTAAAAATTTAATAGAAATAAACCCATATAAAAAGATTAGTTTTGGTAGAAATAGTGTTTTTCCAGTAAGACTTACACATTCTATACCAGATAATGTTGGATATGCTTTAAATACCAAGGATGGAACAATATTTTACACTGGTAATTATGTGTTTGATGCAACTATGTTAGGTCCATATAAGGCTGATATAGGAAAACTTGCATACATAGGAAAACAAGGCGTTTTATGTTTGATGGGAGAGTCTTTATACGCAGATAAAACCGGTTATACTTCTCCTAAAAACCGTATTTCAAAGTTAATTAGAGAAACACTTAATAAAACTGAAGATAGAATAATAGTTAACGTTTTTACCGCTCACGTATCAAGGGTTGAAGAACTTTTTAATGAAGTTGCTAAAACTACTAGAAGAATAGTCGTTATGGGACATAAACTTCAAGGTATCATAAATGATATTTTAAATGATAAATACATTAATTTTGATCGAGATAGAATTGGTGATTTAAGTAATATAGATGATAAGGATGCAGTAATTCTTATTTCAAATGAAAGAGAAAAGCCATTTATGAATTTGAATAGAATAATAAATGGTTATGATAAGTTTATAAAAATAAAACCTAGTGATACTGTCTTTTTTATGGAACCAATTAATGATTATAACGAAAAATTAGCGATAAAGATAATTGATGATATTTCAAAATTAGGTGCATCAGTTGTTACCATGTCTAAAAAAGATAATCTTTTACATCATGCATCAAGTGAAGATATAATGCTTATGCTTGATTTAATGAATCCAAAATATTACATGCCGGTAATTGGTGAGTATCGTCATATGGTTGCTAACGCAAATTGTGCAAGTTATATAGGTATGAAAAAAGAGAACATAATATTAAAACAAAATGGTGATGTTGTAACTTTTATTAATGGTAAATTAAAAGATGTTCATGAAAAAGTAAAGGTAGATGACGTTTTAATTGATGGTACTTCATCCAAAGACATAGGTGAGTTAGTGCTTAAGGATAGGGAACTTTTATCAGATAGCGGAATAGTTATAATTTGTGCTACTTTAGATAAAAAAACAAAAGAAATACTTGCTTATCCTGAAGTTTTAACAAGAGGGTTTATTTATGTTAAAGAAAGTATCAACTTAATAGAAGAGATGAAAAGGATATCTTTAGAAGTTATTAATGAAAACATTAATAATAATTATGTTGAGTATAATAAGATAAAAACAAGTATAAGAGAACGTTTAAGTAAGTACTTGTTTGATGAAACTGGATGTAAGCCTATGATTATAACCGTTATACAAGAAGTGTAGATATGCACTTCTTTTAATTTGCTTTTTATTTTAAATTTTGTTACTATTATTAATAGATATGATAGGAGGGTTATCATGAACTCATATTATTTGGATGATAGTAATTTTTTTGTTGTTGCAGAAAATAATGTTATGTTAGATTTTTATGAATTTTTGGATATATCGCCTTCTGCTAGTATTCAAGATATAAGATTAAGTCTTAAAGTAAAAGAACGTACGCTAGAATATGCATTTAATAATGGTTATCTTAATCAAAAACAATATCTAGAAGAAAAACATGTTTTAGAAAGAATAGATTCTTGTTTACTTAATGGCGAAAAAAATAGACAAATATATGATGAAAGAAAAGATAAAATTAAAGAAGGACTTATAAAGAAAAAATTTAAGAAACCAAATTTAAAATTAAGAAAAGAAAAGTCTGTGTTATACACGAAGAATTTTGATGCCACAAAGCTAAAAAAGACACTTATTAAAATAATAATCGGTGGTGTTACATTGGCGGTGGTTGTTGGATGCAGTGCAACTGTTATCAATAATATTTCAGATAAATATGATAATGTTATATCACAACCAAATGATGAACTAACTACTGTTTATAGTGATGAAAATGTAAAATATGTTTTTAGATATAAAGTTAACTATGGAGATACGATGAGTGGTATTGCAGCAAAATTTGGTGTATCACAAGATGATATTAGAAGAGATAATCAGAAAAGTCGAAGTATTTTAAATGAGGGAGAAACCATTTATATAGAAACAGATGATAAAGCATTGGCAGATGAACAAGAAGAAATTTATATTGAAAATAACATTATGAACGTTAATGGTACTACAAAATCAAGGTAATTCCTTGATTTTTTTGTAACATTTTAGATTTTGTGCTATAATTAACGAGTTAGTAAAAAGAAGGTGTAAGTTTATGGAAATAAGAAACGTTGCTATTATTGCCCATGTTGACCATGGTAAAACAACGCTTGTTGATGAATTATTAAAACAATCAGATACTTTAAGAGAAAACCAGCACATCGATGATAGAGCGATGGATTCTAATGCAATTGAAAAAGAAAGAGGAATAACGATTCTTGCTAAAACAACAGCCATTAATTATAAGGGATACAGAATAAATATTTTAGATACTCCAGGACACGCTGATTTTGGTGGGGAAGTAGAGCGTATCATGCACATGGTAGATGGTGTTTTATTAGTTGTTGATGCGTATGAAGGCACTATGCCACAAACTAGGTTCGTACTTAAAAAAGCATTGGAAGCAGGATTAAAACCAATTGTTGCAATAAATAAAGTTGATAAACCATCAACCAGAATTGATGAGGTTTTAGATGAAGTATTAGAGTTATTTATAGAACTTGGTGCGGACGATTCGCAGCTTGATTTTCCAGTTGTATACGTATCAGCCTTAAACGGAACTTCAAGTTTAGATAAAGATTTATCTACTCAAAAGCACACGATGGATGCGGTACTTGACATGATAGTAAAATACATACCTGCTCCAAACACCGATAGCACATCTCCTTTACAATTTCAACCTGCTTTACTTGATTATAATGATTACGTTGGAAGAATTGGTATTGGAAGAGTTGCAAGAGGAACGATAAAAGAAAACGAAATGGTATCTTGCGTAAGATTAGATGGTTCTACAAAGCAGTTTAGAATACAAAAATTATTTGGATTTTTAGGTCTTAAAAGAATAGAGATAAAAGAAGCTCATGCAGGTGAGATAATCGCTATATCTGGACTTCCTGATATATCAGTTGGAGAAACCGTTTGTGATATAGGAAAAGAAGAAGCACTTCCTATTCTTAGAATTGATGAGCCAACTTTACAAATGACGTTTGGGGTTAATACCTCACCTTTTGCAGGTCGTGAAGGAAAGTTTGTAACGGCAAGAAAACTAGAAGAAAGACTAATGAAAGAAACACAAAAAGACGTATCTTTAAGGGTAAGACAAAATGATACGGAAAGTTGGATTGTATCAGGTCGTGGTGAACTACATTTATCTATTTTAATTGAAAACATGAGAAGAGAAGGGTATGAAATGCAAGTTTCAAAACCAGAAGTTATCATAAAGGAAATAGATGGGGTTAAATGTGAACCTTATGAGGATTTACAAATAGAAGTACACGAAGAAAACGTAGGAGCCGTAATAGAAGCATTAGGTACCCGTGGTGCGGTAATGGAATCAATGACTAATCATGAAAATCAAGTAAGATTAATTTATACTATTCCATCACGCGGGTTAATTGGCTTTATGACTGATTTTATGACCATGACAAAGGGTTATGGAATAATTAATCATACTTTTAAAGATTACATGCCAGTATCTGACGCAGTTGTAGGAGAAAGAAAACAAGGCGTTTTAGTTTCAATGGAAAACGGAAAAGCATCCGCATATGGTCTTGGTCAGTTAGAAGATAGAGGTGTTATGTTTATTGAACCAGGATGTGAAGTTTATGAGGGCATGATAGTTGGTGAGAATAACCGTGAAAACGATTTGGCCGTAAACGTTGTAAAACAAAAACAACAAACTAATACTAGAAGTGCTGGTAAGGATCATACCGTTGTTTTAAAAAGGCCAAGAAAATTGTCTCTAGAAGTATGCTTAGATTATATTAATACTGATGAGTTGGTAGAAATAACACCAAGTGCTTATAGAATGAGAAAAAGAATTTTAAACACCGAAGAAAGAAAGAAATTTGACGCTAAAAAAAATAGTTAGTTTAAAAAGCTAACTATTTTTTATTATTCTTTTAGTTAAAGTTTGATTTTCTTGAACGTTTTTGATAAATAATTCATTCATATCATTGTCAATATAAATTCCTTTTTCTTGTTTTATTTTATCTTTAAAAGAAATGGGATTAATTTTATTTATATAATTAGAAACCCAATTTCTAAACTCTTCATCACTGATTAAAAACTTGATTATGTTAGATGGATTTATCGAACCTTTATATTCTGGAAAAGTAAATCTTGATTTGTAAAGCGTTCCAATGCAGCATAATCCATTATCATATAAAGGAGCTACTTTTTTGTTTTCTTTGCTCATAATTATTTTAAAGTTGTGCGGAAAACGATCATAGTGTTTGGTTAATAAGTCAATGAATAAGGTTTTTCTAACATGCTTATCCTGATTTATTTTTTTACCTTCTTTTACTAATTCTTCAACATCTATAAACGTTTTTTTCTCAACATTATAATAATCAAATAAATATTCTTCTAAAGACAAAAATGATTGTGATATTAAAAAAGGGTTTTTATTTAATGTTACAACATCATATTTAGCTGACGGAATATTTAAAGTATTAGCAAGTTCTTGAAATAAAAGTTCCATTTGTAATTCATCTTGATATACGTTTTTAAGTAGTGCTCTACTTCCATTACTAAAAAGCATCCACTTGTTATCATTATGACCATCAATTTCTAAATCCGATATTATAAATGACTCGTTATCTAATATTAAAAAGCCATTTTTATCTCTTTTTAAGTTATTTGGAAGAGGGTTGTTGTTGCTGGTATTTAGTTTATAATCTTTAAAAAAATTATTTATTTTATTATAACTAACCAAGTCATAATTATCATCATATAATCTGTTTTCTTCTAGTGTTTTAATTATTAAATCTTTCATTTTAAACCTCATTTATGTTAATCTTATTTTAAATGATTTTCCTTTATTTTTTAACTCATCGTTAATTATAGTCTCACTATCAATAAAGAATTTTTGAGCTTTTTGGTATGTA
>DVMT01000040.1 GCA_018714855.1 Candidatus Aphodocola excrementigallinarum | reverse complement strand
AGAACTTACTTGATTACCAAGGGTTATTATTACCTTTGGTTTTACTATGTCTATTTCTTTTAATAACAATTTTAAATAACTTCTTAACACGTCATCAGGTAAAGGTCTTGCATCAATTTGTGTGCACTTACCTAAGTTAGTTATGAAATAATTATTATCACTTACATTTTTATAAACTTTATTTGCAAATGAATAATCCCAATCCTTTGGTTTTTTAGATAATATTTCGTTATACACGCCATCATCCATTAAACCCACTTTATTAAATAACTTCCAAATGTTTTTAGTACCAAGCCAAGGAGCTTTAATTCCTGTCCATGATTTTAAAGATGCGATGTTTCTTCCTGTTGGATTCATAAAAACAAAGCAAATGTCTGGATTATCTATTTTTCCTCCATTACATATAGAATCAAGTTCTTTTGCACCAAATTTCTTTTGAAGTCTATCATAGCTTTTATTTAACTTTTTTAAGTTTTCTTTTTTACTTAATAAAACGTCTTGCATATTATTTAATTCCTCTTTTTTTTCTAGTTTGGTTAGAAATATATCTTTTTTGATATCCCATTTCTTCTGCTTTAGCCGAGACAGCTTTTGTTGTTCTTCCAAGACTATCTGCAATGTCAGAATATTTCATAATTTCAAAATTGTCTTTCAAAAATTTTAATTCTTGCCCTTTCCAATATCGATTCAATCGATAACTATATCCTTCACTTCTTAACATATAAGAAACAGCCTGAACAGTACGATTTGTCCTAGCTGCAATTTCATCATAATTTTTTCCACTCTTTAGAAGCTCCATTGCATGATTTTTTTCTTTAATTGTCCATCTTCTATACCATAGAGGATTAGTTTTTCTGTCTTTCTTTCTTTTCTCAACAAGCCATTCTTCCTCGTAACCAAAAGTATATAATTCTAAATTTCTTGAGTCCCATTGATTTTGATTTGCTTTTAAAAATTCTATTAAATCTTTTTCTTTGATATAGTAGTATGATTTTTTATCTGAAATTTTATGCCTTTTTAATTTCAAACCTAAATTACACCAAGTTGTACATATTCTATCTCTACTTACACCCAACATCTCAACGATATCAGATACCAATAACAAATCTGTATTTAATACCGCCGGACCTAATCCTAACCTATATGCTTTTATTTTTACTGCATTTACGCTATGTTTTACTTTTTTAGCAATAAAGTTTATTGAATTATTACCCCATTTTTCCTTTAAAAAAATTATTTCTTCTTCTGTCCACTCGCGTCTATCCTGAATAAGTGTTATATTTAATCTTTTTGCTTTCAAATAAACTGCGTTGTTCGTTTTTCCAAGTATTTGTGCAATTTTTTCATAATGCATTTTATCGGACATCTTAACTAATTCGTCTACCTGCTGTTTTGTCCATTTGTCCGACTCAGGCATACTAAGGCCATGTTGTTTTGCAACATTACATATCGCATACCAAGAACATCCAAACTTATTTTTCATACTATATGCAGATTCTTTACCCCAATTATTTATTATATAATCAATTTGTTCTTGTGAAAATTCAAATTTTTTGCCTCGTGACATACGTATCTTCCTTTATTAATTCATGGATTTGTTATTAATCTTTTTCACTGGAGATTTAACCATAAACTTGCTTTGAAAAACATCATAAACAAATTTGAAAGTTTGAGCATAGTCCTCATTTAATGGCGTGGTTAACTCAGTCCATTTTCCGTCAATATCAAATGAAATTTCCGTATCTTCTTGATTTTCACTATACCAAGTAATGCTCCAACCTTGTAAAGAACCGGCAAATTCTAAAATGTAATGTATATAAAATCGTATTGTATCAAAATGCTTTTTTTTAGGAATCATAGTGACCAATATATCAAAAAGACCGATTAAATCAAGTGCTTTAGATTCAGTGTCACTAATCATTTTATTAAAACCTAATTCTTGCAATTTTTCTAAGGTATACTTTTTTAAACATAATTCGACCAATTCCTTTTGACTTTCAATAGAAAACTCTTTAGGCTGAGTTTCCATTATGATTCTATTCATCTTATAAAAAATATCATTAAAACTAGTACTTTTGTTATTTAATTCTTCCATGATGTTTCCCCACCTAACACCCTTGATCAGAATCTATATCACAAACGTTAGCATTTACTTTAGATATGATTTCATCATATACGTCTTTTAACTCTTCTTGTTGGTCATCAGTTAAGGCATCATAAGCGGTTTGCCCATCATTTAAATCAACCGTAGCTTCATGAAATCCAACGATTTCTCCTTCTTTAACACCCACAACTAATGGTACGTACATCCTTTTTTCACCAGTTGATATACCATCTACCAAGTAATCTTCTAAAACAGAATCTAAAAGTTCAAGTAGCTTATAATAACCATCCGTTCCTTCTTTTGTTTTTGTTAAAACACCATCTATTACTTCATAAGTATCTCTTATATTCTTCGTATCTACATATAATATTTCATTTATATTAACATGTTGTAAAACGTTTACCGCGTTACGACACCAAGGACAACTTGAATAACCAAAATATATTATTCCAGTACCGTTTTCTAATGCTTTAATCGCATCATTTACACTTGTATAAACAAAAGGGTTATTATCTTCTAATGCTACTTCAGGATAAGCATATCCGTTTTCAACTTCACTTCCATTTAAACTTTCATACTCTTCTTTAAACTTAACTGCATCAGTATTTATATTTGTTTTTTTATCTTCTTTATTTAAATTTAAAAACAATAATACTCCAAGTACAATAAGTGTTAATAATAGTATAACTAGTAATATGATTTTTCTTTTATTTTTCATTCTAACCACTTCTTTCATAAATCTATTATACCAAAAATATGTTATATTTAATATAGTGATAATTTATTTGGAAGTGATTATGATGCAAAAAAAGAAAGTATATCATGAGTTAGAGCCGTATTATAATACGAATTCTAAAGTTTTAATATTAGGAAGTATGCCCTCAGTTAAATCAAGAGAACTAAAGTTTTATTACATGCATCCACAAAATAGGTTTTGGAAGACTTTAGCAAAAGTATATGATGAAGATTTACCTAGTTCGATAGATGATAAAAAAGATTTTTTAAAAAGGCATAAAATAGCGTTATGGGACGTTATTGCTTCATGTAACATAACGGGTTCTAGTGACTCTTCTATTAGTAACGTAAAAGTAAATAACATAAATAAATTATTAAAAGAAACAAACGTTGAAAAGATATTTACCTTAGGTAGAAAAGCTTATAACTTATATAATAAGTACTTGCTTCCTAAAACAAAAAAGGAAGCTTCATACCTCCCTTCTACATCACCTTTATATTGTCCAAAAGGCATTGATGAAAAATTATATAATGAATATTTGAAAATTAAAGATTAAAATATAAAATAACCAAAAACAAATCCACATACCGCACCGATTAAATGCCCCATGTGTGATACGTCATCTTTCTTAAAAATTCCTTGTATAACTTCGTTAACAACGTAGAATATGCAAATTAATATTAAAGTTATTGGAATCTTTCCAGATTCTATGTTAACAAATGAACTTAAAATAATAAGCATAAATACTATACCACTTGCACCTAGTATTCTTTTTTTAGAAAATAATGAGTTTATAATGCCCGTTACTCCTGCCGTTACAAGTATCATTATAATTAAGTTTATACTATCATACTTTTCTTCTACCATTGGTCCAATAAGTAAGATGTATAAAAAATTATTCATAAAATGACCCCAATTAGCATGACCAAATATATGAGTGAATAATCTTACGTAAGTGATTGGATTAAGCATGTTACTTCTATAAGAAGAAAATAATGTTATATTACTCTTGCCTTTAGTTATATAATTTAATATAAGGGCAAAAAGTGATATAAAAAAGAATGATAAAATAACAACCGAATTGTAGCTAAAATAATTTATTACTTCCATATAACCTCACCTTTACTAAAACCATTATACTATAAAATTAAAGAATTGATTATTAATTAAATTTATGTTATTATGTATGTAGATGAGGAAATCCTCATAAAATAAAAGAGGAGCATTCATATTATTTGAATGCCAACCCAATTTTCATTGTGTTGACACTAGCTTAAAGCTGGTGTCATTTTTTTATTACTATTATTATTGCTAATAAGAGTGATAAAATGATGG
>DVMT01000003.1 GCA_018714855.1 Candidatus Aphodocola excrementigallinarum | reverse complement strand
TCTATACTATATATCTCCGCGTTTATCGTTCCTTCATTTACTAAGTCTACCGTATAAGTTACGCTATCTCCTGGAGTTGATAGTGATACGTCTATATTATTTATGGTAACTAAATCATCAGCGATTACAGCCGTATCATTAATTGTGGCATCCCCTGTTGCATCACCATCACTTAAGTTCTCAAACTTTATTCCCCATTTTGCAGCATCAAGTGTTGCTGCGCCATTTATTGTTAAAGTCTGTGAAAGTGCTGCAAAAGCAACCGTTAAACCAAGTATCGTTATTATTAAAGCTGCAACAGCTAATACTTTTATCTTTCTTTGTTTTTCCATACAAAATACTCTCCTACTACTATTATTATCTCTATTTTTATCTTATCATATACTTACTTTAATAGTCAATTTTATAAATATAAATGTGTAAATAAAAAAGCAATCCTAAACTTCAGGATTGCTTGTTACTACTTCCCAACTAAAACTGCATAAGCCGGGTTTTTACTGCTTATACTGCTATACTTCATCAGTTAATACTTCTAACTGACAACTAAATAATAACATAAAAGACAAAATTTGACAATATCTTTTTAATAATTTATATCATTATTTTTAAAATATTTTTCATCCATTAATAACTCATGAATTTCTTCTTCCGGATTATTTAAATATACTTCTTCTATTCTTTCTACCATGCATTTTTGAGATTCAATTATAGCATTTACTTTTCTTGTGGCTTCATCTAAATCATCATTAACAACTACGTAATTATATTTTGTTACTTCATTTATTTCTTTATACGCTTCTTTAAATCTTTTTATTATCTTTTCATTAGTTTCTGTTCCTCTCATCTTTAGACGATATACTAAATCCTTCATTGTAGGAGGCATTAAAAAGATAAATACAGCTTCTGGAACTTTATGTTTTATTTTTAATGCACCCTGCACTTCTATTACAAGTATTACATCTACTCCTTTATTTAAATATTCATTTATTTTATCTTTAGGAGTACCATAATAATTTCCATTGTAAACGGCATATTCTAAAAAATCCTGGTGTTTTACTTTTTCTTTAAACTCATCTTTAGTTATAAAAAAATAATTTATACCATCTTCTTCCCCTTCTCTTGGCTTTCTTGTAGTACAAGAAATAGATACCCAAAAGTTATCATTATATTCTTTTAATCTTTCACAAACTGAGTCCTTACCACAACCTGAAGGGCCAGATAAAACTATTAAACTACCTTTTTGACTTGATTTTATAATCTCGGACATATTCTCCTCCTTATATAAAAAAAGACCAAACAAGGCCTTATTTACACGTTCCTTCTCCCGGTTCACTACCTTCTTGATAAGTTTCTCCTACCAACTCACACGATGTTTTTGTTATAGAGTCTTTTAAGTATCCACCAAATATTCTTATCAAGCTTACTGCTATTACCGTTACCAGTGCAATAATTAACACATATTCAACTAATGCTTGACCTTTCTTATTTAATTTTAACATCTTATCACACCCTTATATTATACTAACATTAGTTTATCATTTTATTAGATGTTTTGTCAATTATATTTAATATTATAAAAGCAATTTTACAGTTTATATTTTTTGAGCGAAATGTTATAATTTAATTGGTGGTTAAATGCTTGAATTTAATAATATAAAAATAAAAGAAGCAAAAGGTTTTATAGATAGATTAATTGGTTTAATGTTTAAGAAAAAAATTGATTACGGATTACTTTTTAAACACTGCAAAAGTATTCATACGTTTTTTATGTTTACCGAAATAGACGTTATTGCAACTGATAAAAATGACAATATAATAAAAACTTATAAAAACGTTAAGCCATGGAGAGTACTTGTTGCTCCAAAAAATACTAAAAACATATATGAATTACCAAAAGGCACTTTAAAATAGTGTCTTTTAATATTTACTAGTCTAATATGATATCTAATCCATTTTCCCCATCAAATGTATATTTTTTATAAAATTTAATGCCAATTTTTTTAAAATAATTGTACTCTTTTTTATTTTTACAATAAACATCAAACATATTTTCATGAGTTTCAGATGCATACATAATATCTTTATCATTATAAAACATAATGTCTTCGACTGAATATGGAAACATCCAATCATAAACCGAATTTTTACTTAAAATTTCTTTTTTTAGTCTATCCGATAATTTAAAGAAATATCTTGTATATGATGGATCAGAAACTTTTTTTAAAATCATTTCCTCCTTATATTTATTTACAAATTCAGAAGTAATATAATTATAATATATCCAATTAATATGATCTTTTATTGCACGTTTTCCACCATCTGGACTTGTAAAATTATAAACTTCTTTTCCATAAATCTCAATATTATCTTTATATTTTTCAGCCATGTATTCCAAATACTCTTTTGAATAATTTTTTGCAAGATCCTTTAAGGTACAATTTTCACCATTAAGAAAAATTTTTAAATATCTATTAGTTCTTTCTATATATTGTTCAGTATGAATTGCCACTTCAAAAATGTTACTTTTATTAATTAAATACTCCATCAATTTTTGATAAGTTTCTCCTTTTACTTTTCCTTTAATTAACATTTTAGCTCCTTCTTAAATCATTTTATTTTCATAAAAAGTATAACATAAGATAACAAAAAAGAGCAAAATATGTTTACTTTGCCCTTGCTTTTACAACGTATCTTTCTTTACCACCTTTAGTACACGTAACTAAAGTTACTATCTTCTCGTTTTCATTATCTGGCTGTGCTAAGTACGACGCATCATCAGCACTTCTAATACCATATTCATAAACGTAATAATCAACACTTCTACCCGTTAAGTCCGTAACTGTCACAACGTCATTTTTTCTTAATCTATTAATTTTTATAAAGTAATTTCCCCGCATAAAATTATGTCCACCGATAGCAACGTTACCATTTTCATTTAAATCAGGGCCTGACATCTTAACTAATGCTGTGTTATATGCACTTGCCGTGTTTTCTTTTAAAATAGGTTCGTATATATTTATTTTTCTTATTCTTAATTTACCAAGTACGGTATATTTAAATCCACCATATGATACCGTTGCTTCAGTAACCGGATTATTTTCATTTTCTTCTATTACATCATCTATCTTATCAATTATTCCGTTAGATATTTCTTGCCTTTTTCTTTCTCTAAAATTTGTGTATATTAAAAGTGCAACAGCAATATATAAGCCAATTACAACCAAAAGAATTAAAACATTAAATACTTTTTCTTTATTAATTTTACTAAACATTTTCTTCATAACTAATCACCTACACTTTAATATAAGGCTTTAACAAGTTATAACCAAAGAAATAAACTAGTGAACCTAAAACCACAAGTACTATTAACGCAATATAAATACCCATCATAAATTTATCTTTTTTCTTTTTATTTTCTTTTTTGTTTTCATCCTTTTTTTCCGTGTTATCAGAAACATCAACCATTTGCATATCATCCATTTTTATCACCTTAACTTTCTTTATTATTATCTACGTATATTAATTTACCATTATAATTATAATACTCATTTTTAACGATTATATAATTATCATGAGCTTCATACTCATTATTAAAAGAAGTAAGAGGAATTTCATTTAAATCCTCAGTTGTTAAAAGCACGTCCTTAGCATCAGTTGCTACTTTAACAACAGGATACACATCATCAAATACAATATCAGTATAATGTAAATTATCTACCTTTTTTCCATTATCCTTATATAAAACAAATAAGCTGTCTTTTTTTACTGCATAAAACACATTATTTCTATTAGATGCTGTTTTTTGTTTTACTAAACTTGAAGCCATTTTTATTTCTTCATTTTCAAAATCTATAATCGTTTTATTATCTTTATTTATTACTCCATAACCAGATGATGTTTTTGCAATAGCTTCACCATAAGAATCAAACTGTCCTGCTTCGTCATAATGAACATCGTTTAAAAGGTTACCATCCTCGTTTAAATAACCATATTTCCCATCACTAAATTTTACTATTGCAAATCCATTGTGAAACTCTTTTTCTATTTCAAAATCAGCTTCAATCGTTTTATATACCTCACCATTTTTTACTAATGCTATATCATTTTTCCTTCTTCTTGAATTATAAGTATAATACATGAAAATATCATCTCCATAAAAAGAATTATCTTCTGTTATATTATCACTTAGCTGTTCTTTCGTTTTAGTACTAATGTACTCATATTCATAATTACTATTTATAGCTCTTAAAACACCTGCTTCTATAGAAGGCATGATAAGACTATTATAACTTTCTACTTCCAATATTACTTCGTTGTTTTCAACGTATATATATCTTCTTGCATCATCATTAATCACTTCATAAAATACGTTATTTTCTTCTGGCACTATTTCATTTAAAGTAGGAGAATAAACGCTAGTACCATCATCTAAGTTAACTATTTGAGATGTTTTATTAACGGTTACAACGGCATATTTAGTATAATTGCCATTAACGCTTGAAGTTTTAACATCAATTACCTTATCATCACTATCAGTTAGCTTATAAGTGAAAATTTCTTTTCCATCTAAATTTATAAGTCCAACCGTATTTCCATTAACGAAAGAGTAACAACCATCTTGATAAGAAATCAAATCATAGTTAAACTTTGTCTTTTCTTTTAAACTACTATTTAATATACCATATTTTAATCCATCATCCGTTACCTTTGATGCAATTATATCTGTATCTGCTCTATAAAGTGAAAAATAAGTACCAGTATTAACTGCAACTTTACCCCCTTTATCAATTATAAGAGGTAAATTAGATGCATCTCTTACTATGGCATATCCACTTACGAATTCTTCTGCGTATGAATATTTTGGATTTACTATTTTATCTCCGGTATAATCAATATATCCATATTTATCATTTTGAACTATTCTAATAGGATCATTATCAGATGCATAAACAATTAAATCATTTAATACATCGCCGGTTTTGTTTATGAAAAATTCAAAACCAATAAGCATAACAATAATTACATAAAGCATTACTTTTTTAACTATTTTTCTTGTTTTTGCATTCTTAATATTAAAGTCTTTTATTGATGGCACGTATTCATCTAGTTTTTTTTCTGATGCCGTTATCTCCACTTTATTTTGTTTATCATCATTTACTGACTTTAACAAATCATCAAGCTCTTCTTTATTCTGTTTTTCGCTTTCTTTTTTTTGGTCTGTTAAATCAATGAAGTCAAGCATTTCGTCTATCTCGTTTGAAACTTTTTTATCAGCCTCAAAATCAAGCATTTCAACGGTATCATCTTCCAAGGAGGTATCATTATCAAAATCAAGAGTTTCTATAATATCTTCTTTATCTTCTTTATTCATTTTGATCCTCCTTTTCTATCTATGATAATTTTATAATATTTTAAGTTAAAATACAAGGTTACATAAAGTAAAGTGTAAAAAAAGAAATAAGCTTAATGCTTATTCTTTAAATTCAAAAATCATATCCATTATTTGGACTCTATCTCCAGGTTTACATCCCATCTTAACTAGTTCATCATCTATTCCCATACCTCTTAGCTTTCTAGCGAAACGAATGGCACCTTCATCAGTAAATTTAGTCATTTTAAATAATTTTTCAACTTCTTTTCCTTTTACTACGTAAATGTCATTATCACGAGTTATTGTAAAAGGTTGTTCTTTTTTAAACTTATATAAAACATGTGATTCAAAGGAATCTTCATCAAATAAAGGTTCTTCTTTAATATTATCTAATTCGTCAGCTATCTTAACTAATACTTCATCTAATCCTATATTTTTTATTGCACTTACCTCATATACTTCCTTTTTATATTTTTCTTTGAATTTCTTTAAGTTTTCTTTTGCACCTTCCAAGTCCATTTTATTTGCAATTATTACTTGAGGTTTTTTCATTAATTTAGGATCAAAATCATATAATTCTTTATTAATTGTTTCGTAATCATCTAGTGGACTTCTTCCTTCAAGTCCAGACATATCTAAAACATGTGCTATAACGCGTGTTCTTTCAATGTGCTTTAAAAACTTATCTCCAAGACCTTCACCAAGTGATGCGCCTTTTATTAATCCTGGTAAGTCCGCTGCGACAAATGTTCTGTCATCAATGGTTCTTACTACTCCCAAATTAGGATTTAAAGTGGTAAAGTGATATGCTGCTATTTTAGGTTTGGAACGAGATATCTTAGATAAAATAGTTGACTTGCCAACCGATGGCATACCAACAAAACCAACGTCAGCGAGTAATCTTAACTCTACTTTTAACGTTTTTTCCTCACCTGGTTCACCTTTTTCAGAGAAATTTGGAGCAGGATTAGAAGGAGTTGCAAAAGCCGTGTTACCACGTCCGCCACGTCCACCATGAGCTACAATTACGCTATCATCTTTTTTAGTTAAATCAGCAATTATTAATCCGGTATCCATATCAGTTACCGTAGTTCCTAACGGAACTTTAATAACAACATCCTCTGCTCCTTTACCATTTTTATTTTTACCAGAACCATTAGCACCCTTTGGTGCCTTAATTAATTTATTATATCTTAAATCAAGTAATGTTTTTAATCCTAAATCGGTTTTAAATATGATGTTTGCGCCATGTCCACCATTACCACCGAAAGGTCCTCCATCAGGAATAAACTTTTCTCTTCTAAAAGCAGTACAACCATCTCCACCATTACCAGCTTTAACCTTTATTATTACCTCATCTACAAACATTATTATTCACCTCTTTTTTAATAATGATGTTTTTGTTTTAATAGTTTTTCTATATCTTTTTTTGCCTTTACAGGAATATATTTATCTAGATCAAATGCATTATTAAGTTTTCTTAACAAAATATGTTTTTCATCACTACTTAAAACATCATACACACTACTAATATTTTCAAATGTAATTCTTTTCATACCAGTAAAAACCTCTAAACAACTAAGTGGACAAACGTATATGAATTTATTACTTTTACACACATAAATATATTTTTCTTTTGTACCATATAAAGATAATACATCACCAAAATGATACTGAGTTTTATTTTTGATTTTCTTATTACTTTTATTTGTTCTTTTATAACTAGATAATGCATTTATGATTTGTTTTTTTGCTTCAGCAACATTATCTAAATCAACGTATCTTTCCATTGGATCAGATAATATAATTCCTTTTCTTTTCTCCATTATTACTTCCTCTTTTTATAGATTAATCTTTAAAATATGCATCAACATAATAAATTTGTCTATGTTCTTTATAGTATTGTTTTTCAAAATCAGTCATTACGTTCTTTATTTTTCTTTCATCATTATGCAAATCTAAACTCACCTTATCAAAAATGTACCAATATTTACTTAAGCTTTCTAAGGCTGATTGAAATAAAATCTTGTTATCCGTCTTTAAAATTATGTGCTTGTTTTTCTTAAATACTCTATCATATAATTTCAAATAACTTTCATGAGTAAATCTTTTTTTCTCATCTTGTCTTTTTGGCCATGGTTCTGAAAAAGTAAGATAAATAGTATCTATTTCTTTTCCAAAAATATTTATTATTTCTTTAGCATCAGCGCATATCATTTTTAAATTATCTATTTTGTTACCCTTTATCATGTTAACAGCATAAGCAGTTTGTGATTTATCAAGTTCTAAACCAATAAAATTAACTTTAGGATTTTGTTTAGCCATATTAATAATAAAACTACCGCGTCCCATGCCAAGTTCTAGGCATATAGGGTTATTATTTTTAAAAACCTTATTCCAATTATTTTTATATTTAAAAGGATCTTTTATAACATAAGAACTGTTATTTAAAATATCATTTGCACCTTTAATTACGTTATAACGCATACTCCTCACCTCTTTATAAATTTTATCATATTTTTTAAGTAATTAATAGTAATTAAAAAAAATTCTACGAAATGTAGAATTATCTTTCTAAATATACACTTACTTGTTTCTTATCTCTACCGCGACGTTCAAACTTAACATAACCAGTAATTAATGCGTATAAAGTATGATCTTTTCCCATACCAACGTTTTTACCTGGATATATTTTAGTTCCTCTTTGACGATATATAATTGATCCTGCTGGGATTAACTCTCCATCTGCTGCTTTAGCACCTAATCTGCGTCCTTTACTATCACGTCCGTTACGAGTAGAACCTTGGGCTTTTACGTGTGCAAATAACTGGATTTGTAACTTTAGCATTTAAAGCACCTCCTATTTTATATTAGTTATCTTAATGTTTTTTTTATAATCTTTTTCAAGTTCCTTTAACATGTCTATCATGTTTAAAAAAACCTTATTAATGGTATCATCCGTTTTTAAAATATTAATTTCTAAATAGCCTTTCTCATCTTTATAGCTAACTTTTTTCTCATCTAGTTTTAAAGCTAAGTTAACGCTTGTAATTGAAATAGAACTTACCGCTGCACAAACGATGTCTTTTCCGTAATCATCGTAGTTTGCATGACCGGTAATTGATATAAAACGAACGTAATTACCATCTTGTTTAACTTTTACTTTAATCATTTAAATCACCATAAATTAAGCATTAATTTTAGTAATAACAAGCTTAGTATATGGTTGACGGTGACCTTGCTTTTTATGTGAGCTTTTCTTTGGTCTGTACTTGAAAATTACTATCTTCTTTTGTTTACCGTGCTTTTCAACCTTAGCTTCTACGCTAGCACCTTTAACATAAGGTGTGCCAACTTTACTTCCAGCCATAACAACCTTATCGAAAGTATAAGTTTTGCCTTTTTCGCAATCTAACTTTTCAACGTAAATACTGTCGCCTTCGCTAACCAAGTATTGTTTGCCACCAGTTTCAATAACTGCTTTCATATTTTAGCCTCCTTCTTAATTAATAGACTCACCATTAAGGTACATAATTGTTTATTTTAAAACCTTTTCTGTGTGGTTGAAGAACAAGAAGTTCATTCAAACGAATTAATTTTATCATATTATCATTAGTTAGTCAAACCTTTCTTTTAAAATACTTCTCTCACTATGATAATGACCATTTATGTAAAAGTAATTTTTTCTTCTTCTTTTAAATAAAGATAAGTTATTACCCTTAATATAATTATACTTATTAATATCAGGATAATAATAAATATATCTTTCAAATAATAATCGGTTAAATAAGTGCGGAATATCTTTATAAAGGCTAATTAGCTTTTTTATTATGAAACTAAAAATTATTACGTAACTAGCTTCTATTTTTACGTCTTTTAAAAGTATTGTTACAACTATTAATATAATGATTAAAAGTGATACGTAAAACAAACATTTTAAAGACCTTTTATAAGGCATTAAAACGTTTAAGATAACGGATAATATCTTAGAACCATCTAATGGATAGATTGGTAATAAATTAAATAAAAAGATGGCTAAGCTATACTTATTTATCATAAAAAAAGAAGATGCATCTATAACATATGTTTTATTTAATGTAAATAATATTATAAATAAAAGGCCTTGTGCTAAAAAACCCGATATACTAACTAAGAATTCCTCTTTAAATGGTTTATCTAGTTTATCATCATAAGTGATAAAGCCACCACATAATGTTATATCAACTCTTTTTACATTCCATTTAAAAATTAAAGATGTTATTATATGACCTATTTCATGCATTATAATAACAAATAAAAAAGATAAAACATCATAAAATAATCCCGATAAAAAAGCAATAAATATTATTAAAAGAAAAAAAGGTGAAAATTTAACTTTTCTACAAATAGCTATCATATGATAAATACTTTCCATCTTTTTCAAATATTAAATATAACTTGTCTTTACAATTACCTAGTATTTCTCCTTTTTCAACGTAATCATACAATTTAGCAGATACATCACTTAAGTTACCATACGTAACGTTAAGTCCGTTTTCATCTTGAACTTTTATTAAGTTTTTATATTTTTCGTTTTTCTTTTCCTCTATTACGATACCACTATTAATCGTCGTAACCGCATAATCAGAAGAAACAAAAAGTATGTAACCGTTATTTTCTTTTTCTATTTTGCTATAAGTTATCTTTTCATTTGAAACAACTTTAGTTTCATCTTCTTTAGTATTTTTAAAAGGAACTACATCACCTAAATAAGTTTTATATAAACTGTAGATTTTTGCAAAAGAAAGAGAATTATTATAAACCACTTTTTTAAAGTTTTCTTTATTAGCATTACTTTGCCTTATAAATATTAAAGATGCTAAAAAAAGCGCTATTACGATTAAAGTTTTAATAAATATGTTATAAAGAAACCTTTTAAGGCTATACTTTTTATCATTCTTTTTTTCTTTATTAGCTTTCTTTTTATAAAACGCAAAAGCATCATTCATTAGCATCACCCTAATTTACTAATATGCTTTAAAAGTTTTTTTATTCGTTATGATTCGGTTTACTAGTATAAATATTACGTATACTATTATAAAATACAAAGTATTTATAATAATGCTGCTTAAAAATGTATTAACTATATCTAAAATATATACGTTAGTGTATAAAAACGAAATAAGATAGATAAATAAACTATAAAATACGCAAGATACATAATAAAAAATAAGTATTAAAAAGAAGTTTTTTCTATCATTTATAAAACTTGATGTTACGTATAAAATAAAAGCAAATAAAAAGCCATGTAAAAAGATAAAGTCAGTGTATAAAAGATCATATAACACTCCAAATATAAAAGTAATTATAATAAGCTTTTTTAAATCTAAATGAAAAATATTTACCAAGATAATTAAACCAATCATAAAAAAAGGAATAAAATTATTTATTAAGTTAGGAATAATAGATTCTAAAAATAAAGATATTAAAAGAAAAACAGAATATATAACCATTTTATCCCTCCATTAAGTAAACACCTAAAAACATTAAATCATTAAAGTTAACGTCTGATTTTACCCAAACAGTTCTTGATAAACCATAATTATCAGTTTCTTCTTTAACTACCGCTCCTACGTAAATACCTTTATATAACGGATTATCAAAACCTGATAAAACAACACTATCACCTTTTTTTATTTCAGCTTTGCTCGTTATACTTTCAACCTTAAAAAGATCACTTTTATTATCATAATAAGATAGCATGCCAGATGCAGCCTCACCTTGTGCTTCAACAAAAACGGATAACATATTATCATCACTCACACTCGTTATTAACTTTACCTCACTTTGATTTTTTGATACCTTGCCAATAAAACCAACAAGACCATTTTCATTTACTACTAAAGAATCCTTTTTTATGTTACTGTTATATCCTTTGTTAATTGATACTTTGTTAAACCAAGTTTTAGACGTGTGATTTACCACTTCTGCTATTAAAAAGTTTTCGTTTTTTTCTTTAAAGTCAAGTGCTTTTCTTAAATCATTATTTTCATCTTGTAAATACTTTATTTTAGAATTAATCATTTTATTAGAATAGTTCTTGGTAGAATACACTTTATCTATAAAAAACTCGTTTATCTTTGTTGATACATTTTTAAATGCATTTTCTATAAATAAGTACTTTCTATTTGATATGGTAAGTAATAATGATATGTAAATAATAAATATAAATAAAACAATAAATATTAATATATTTTTATCAGTTCTTCTTTTACCATTTATACTTTTTCTCATTTAAGCACCTTCTATTAATCCATTTTCATAAAAACTATAATAATTATTTTCCCCTATTATTATGTGATCTATTACTGGTATTTTTTGTATGTATCCTATTTCTACCAAGGTATTTGTTATGTTAATATCATCATTAGATGGTATTACGTTGCCAGATGGATGATTATGAACGCATATTATGTATGCTGCTGATGATAAATATGCTTCTTTAAACACTTCTCTTGGATGAATTAAACTTTTGTTTAACGTTCCTTTAAATAAAAGCTTTTTATCTATTAACTTTTTTTGTGAATTTAAATATAGACAATAAAAATACTCTTGATTAACACCAGAAAACTCTGATTTAAAATGATCAAATATCTTGTGAGCACTATTACATCTTAAATCATTTTCAAGTGGCTTAGATTCATATACCCTTCTTCCTAATTCTAGGGCTGCTAAAAACTCAATTGCTTTTACCGCACCTATTCCATTTATGCTAATTAACTTACTTAATGATAACTTCTTTAAATCAGATACATCTTTAACTAATTTTAATACCTCACTAGCTAAGTATTTAGATGAATAATCACGCGTACCAGTCTTTAGTATTATCGCGATCAAATCAGACGTAGATAAATTTTTAGCACCATACTTAACTAACCTTTCTCTTGGTCTTTCATCTTGCGGCACATCTTTAATAAGTACGTTACTCATAATTCACCATTATGTCCTCATAACATGATAGTATCTGATTTTCAATTATTAAAAGTGAATTAGCATCCTCTGTTACATCAAGCAGTTTTTCATATTCGTTTAAGTTTTGAATAAACTCATCATTATTAATAGTTACATTTTCAATTGTTGTTTTAACTTTTTTATCATCATATACATTCTTTATTTTCTCCATGTTTTCACGAGTTTTAGCAATACCAATATAAACAGTTACTTTATCTTCCTTTTCAATATAAATATAACGTTCAAAATCCAAGGCAGAACGCTGCATCTCATCAACTGAATCATAGGAACCAACCTTTAACATATAAACCTCATCGTCATAACTGATAACGTTTTTGGTATCTACTTTCTCATACTTATCAAACGTTAATTTAGCAAGCAAAACACCTGCAAGTATTGCAATTATTATTCCGATAATAGTCTTTTTCATTTATATCACCCATCTACATAATAAGATAATATTCATTAAAAAAATGTCGAAAAAAAGAACCTTTTATTAGGTTCTTTAATTTTTTTTATAGCTACTCTTGAACAAATACTAAATCAAATCTATCTGTAGTAGTTAGTGTCTTACTTGATATGTAACTTGATTCTGGTTTTATTGCAAGTACTAATTTACAATGCTTGGTTGTTCCTTTTTCTATTACGTCTCCTTTAGATAACATATCATCGGTATCAACATCATATATCGCATAATCTAAATCAGAAGCCATAATTGATAAATCACCTGAAGAAATAATACTATCGTTATCAAAATCATACTTATTTATGCATCCATTTGAATCATTATCTGATGTTACACCAATACATTTAGAATATCCTTCATAAAATAATGAACTCTTTAAATCAGTATCCAAAACAGCATCTATTGTTCCATTATTTACTATATCAAAATAGTACGTTACTGAATCACCTGGTTTTGTAACTGACATATTTACGTTATCTATTGTTGTTGCATCAAGTATTGGTTCTGAGCTAGATGCACCAGTTCCCGTTGTATCTGGTCCTGTTAAGTTTGCAAAATGAATATCCCAGCTTGCTGCATCAACACCAGCTGTTCCATTTATTGTTAAAGTTGTGCTTAATGCTGCAAACGCAACCGTAAGTCCTAGTACCGCAACTATTAGTGCTATTACCGTCATGCTTTTTATCTTTCTTTGTTTTTCCATACAAAATACTCTCCTACTACTATTATTTCTATTTTTATCTTATCATATACTTTACTTTTTTATCTCAATAATTACTTAATTAAATGTAGATATATAAATAATGAATTTTTAATTATTTTTCTTTGAATATTAATCCCTAATTGTCGGTGTTGGTCTACCATTGAATGAATAACCATATTTAGTATTTTTAGATATTGATATACTTGTTATTTTATTTACAGCCGTTGCTGTGAAAGCAGAGTCTCCTATCACTGTTACACTATCCGGTATATATAGTTCTCCCTCTAAATTATTACATGCAGCAAAAGCACTAGTACCTATTTCTTTTACATTATGTCCTAATTTTAACGATGTTATTGGTGTTGAACTAAAAGCGCTAATTCCTATTGTTGTTACACTATCTGGAATTATTAATTCACCTGTTAAATCACAACTTTGAAAAGCACTAATACCTATTTTTTCAACACTATTCCCTAATTTTAACGATGTTATCGATGTTGACCTAAAAGCATAATCTCCTATTGATGTAACACTATCTGGTATTATTAATTCTCCCTCTAAATTATTACATGAAGAAAAAGCACTATTACCTATTTCTTTTACATTATGTCCTAATTTTAATGATGTTATCGATGTTGAACTAAAAGCACTATTACCAATTGATGTAACACTGTCTGGTATTATTAATTCTCCGGTTAAGTTTTTACAATTTTCAAAAGTACAATCTCCAATTATTTTAACATTATTTCCTAATTTTAACGATGTTATTGATGTTGAATTAAAAGCATAATCTCCTATTGTTGTTACACTATTTGGAATTACCAATTCACCTGTTAAACCACAACCTCGAAAAGCATAATCTCCTATTGTTGTTACACTATCTGGTATTATTAATTCTCCGGTTAAGTTTTTACAATTTTCAAAAGTATAACCTCCAATTATTTTAACATTATTTCCTAATTTTAATGATGTTATCGATGTTGAACTAAAAGCATAATCTCCTATTGTTGTTACATTATCTGGTATTATTAATTCTCCACTGATTTGTGTCATACCAAATGCATAATCGCCTATTTCTTTTATATTTGATGATAAACTTATACTTGTTAAATTAGCACAATAAGCAAATGCTAATTCTCCAATTGTTTTTAATGTTGATGGAAAAGATACGCTTTTTATTATATTAATTTCTGGATTACCTAATATTTCTTCAGAAATACCAGAACTAATATCTATTTTCCCTATTGCAATTGGTGAAAAACCCGTTGTTAAAGTACCAGTTTTTTGTACTTCTTCCATGCTTGTTCCCTTTATTTCTGTTACTCCTTCTGGTATTACTAGGTGTCCGTTATTTGCTTTTACCTCTTCTATTCCATAATCTGTTAAACTAGTTATTACTGTGTCCCCTTCCCAGTTAAACATTGCTTTTACATCTTCACTTGGTGTGCCTGGCTGTGTACTACTTGTTTTATCTGTCTGCACAAAAGTTAATCCATAAGATAAACTTATTTCTTGTGCTTCTTTTGGTAAATCAGTATCTGTTATATCTTTATCAAATTCTATTTTTATTGTTATGTTCTTTCTTGATGATTGCTCTAATATATCTCCTTGTTTTACTTCCTGTCCATCATCATACGTAACGATAAAATTTAAGTATCTTTCTTGTTCTTCTGTAAGTGTTGGAGTTTCTATACTATATATTTCTGCGTTTATCGTTCCTTCATTTACTAAGTCTACCGTATAAGTTACGCTATCTCCTGGGGTTGATAGTGATACGTCTATATTATTTATGGTAACTAAATCATCTGCAATTACAGCAGTATCATTAATTATGGCATCACCTGATGTTTTTCCATCACTTAAGTTTTCAAACTTTATTCCCCATTTTGCAGCATCAAGTGTTGCTGCACCATTAATTGTTAAAGTCTGTGATAATGCTGCAAAGGCAACTGTTAAACCAAGTATCGTTATTATTAAAGCTGCAATAGCTAATACTTTTATCTTTCTTTGTTTTTCCATATTACTACTCTCCTACTACTATTATTTCTACTTTTATCTTATCATATACTTTGTTTTATATCAATTTAACTTTTATCATAATGTAAAGAAAAAAGTCTATTAAAAAAGCTAGAATTATTCTAGCTTTCTATATCAAATTATTTCTTTCATATACTTTTACATTATTTTTTACATATACATTAACTTCTGCCTTAGCAACTATCTTACAAAAACATAAACCTGGTATTACTATATCTTTTTTTTCTTCTAAATTAAAACTAGTTTTATTTAAACTTCTTAAATCATTATTAGTATTTAAGTTTATTCTTTTTACTTTTATATTATTAGATAGATATAAAGTAAAACTATTTTTATGGCCAGATAAATAATCTATTCTTGCATAATTATCTATTAATAATGATTGATTAGGTTTCATCTGATAAGTTCTTGGCTTTATTTCTTTTATAGGACTTACTTTTTTTATATCTTTATAATCTAAATTATAAAGAAAATTATCTTTTCTTACTATTCCTGGAGTATCAATTAAAGTTATGTTATCATTTAATTTTATTTTTATAACATCAAGTGTGGTTGCGGGCATGTTACTAGTTGTTATATAGCTTTTTACATTACTATAAGACTTAATAATGGCATTTATTAAAGTTGATTTACCAGCGTTAGTATCACCAACCACATATACATTTTCACTTGTTTTATTTTTATTAATGTAATTCATAAGCAAATCTAAATTATAGTTTTTGATGCTACTTACAAAAAGTATATCAACGTTTTTAATATTATAATTATCTTTTATATAATTAATTAATTTATATTCCTTAACAGACTTAGGAAGCAAATCCTTTTTTGTTATTACTAAAAGTACTTTACCTTTAAAATCATTTATTTCATTTATTTTACTATCAATTGATAATATATCACATAAGAAAAGTATTAAATCCTTCTTTTCTTTTACTTTATTATAAATTTCTTGATAATTGTTAGCATCATCATCAATCATTTTATAATCACCATAATTTTTTAATCTAAAACATCTTTTACATACTAAAGCATTATCATAGTTTTCCTTATCAATAAAACCAGGTTTATCTGAATTAGAAAACTGCATTATGCTTCCACAACCCAAACATTTTTTAATCATAATACTTACCCTTTATTAATATATTTTTTTCTTTAAACGTTTTAAATATCCTTTTTTCTATTTGTCTGTTAAGCCATGTTTCTTTTTCATCTATACTACTTATTGGATCAACCAAAACAGTTGTAATACCCATTTTATTACCACCTTGGATGTCAGTTAAAAGTTGATCTCCTACTGCTGCTACTTCTTTTTTACTTAAGTTGTATTTTTTTAGAATATATTTATATTTATAGGAAAAAGGTTTAAGTGATATACATGCTATATCAACATCATAATAAGAGCCAAACTTTCCTACTCTTTTTGGAAAATTATTTGAAAATAATATTACCTTAAAATCCTTTTTTAATTTATCTATTAATTTCTTTACTTTTTCTGATAAAACAACTTCTCTTGCTGGTGAAATCGTATTATCTAAATCAAAAAGAAGGCACTTAATACCATTTTTCTTTAATTTCTTATAATTAATTGTAAAAATACTTTCCTGATACATATCTGGAACAAATCTATTAAACATTAGTATCATCCTTTTCTTTAATTTTTTTTAAAGTTATTTTATTATACCTTTTAATCCTTATTTTTCTTAAATTACTTAAATCATATTCACTAGATGTCATTAAATAATTATGCTTATCATCATAATCTCCGTTACTTTCATATATTTTATCATAATAAATGGTTTTTCTAATAAACTTTACCGCAACAACAAATAATATTACCATTATTAATACAAGTGGGATAACCTGCATAAACAAAACAATTATTTGACTTGAATAATCAATGTTTAAAGAACCTAACACACTCATTAAAACATTAAAAGTGCCATGGATAAACGTTGCTATTAAAATAGCGTATAAAAAGTTTAAATGTTTTTTTGTTTTATCTTTCGAAAAATTTCCTAACGAGATAAAATAGCCTATTACAATGCCGCATATTACATGCAATGGAACAGTTGTAAAATCTCTCATTAAAGCAAGAGAAATACCATTTTGAACGGTACTTTCAGAAAAAGCATAAATTATATTTTCTAACCCTGCAAACGAAAGCGATATCAAACACATGTAGACTAACCCATCATAAATATCATCATAATGCTTATTATCAAATATAAACAAAAAGAATATTAGTATTTTGGATATCTCCTCTATAAAAGCCCAAACATACGTTAAAATAACGTTATTTGAAAAATAAGGCATAACAAGCTCTTCTAAATAACCAGCAAGTGCAACTGTTAAAATTCCGGATAACAAACATATTATTATGTTTTTTGAAGGTTCTTTTCTTTTTCTATCAGTATATAAAACAAAGCCAACTAATAATAAAGAAGGTACTAAAGAAAAAAGTAAAACTATTAATCTTTCATAGAAATAATAGTAATTATTAAATAAATCAAAATTAAAACTTAATTCTACCATAATACTCCTTTCTTTAATCTAGAAAAAATAATTTTAGACTAACGTTTTTTAATTCCTCTTCTTCTGCTATAACTATTTTATATAGACCTATGTTATACGTAGTAACATTACTTTTTTTACTTTCTTTTAGATAAAAACTAGGATTAGATTCATCAGATACTTGTCTATAAGAAACGTAAGCTACTAATGTATTTATAAAAAATAAAATTATTATAATCCATAATATAATATCACCAATTTTACGTTTTTTCATATTTATATGTTCCTTATCTTTTTTTATTATAACATAAATGATTATTAATTTTTCATATAATTTTAACAGGAGTGATAAATTTGTTATTAAGTTTTATAACAGAAATTATTAAAGGAATAATTATTGGAACAGGAAGTTATGGAAGTAAAACATTTCCAGATCCACTACCTAAAGATGAAGAAGAAAAACTAATTATTAAAATGTTTAATAAAGATAAAGATGCAAGAAATAAACTAATAGAACATAATTTAAGATTAGTTGCACACATTGTAAAAAAATATGATAATGGGAAAAATGACGTTGATGATTTAATAAGCATTGGAACCATTGGACTAATAAAAGGTATTGATACATTTACAAATAAAAACGGAACAAGACTTACTACTTATGCTGCAAGATGCATTGAAAATGAAATCCTTATGCATTTTAGAAGTGATAAAAAAAATCAACGAAACATTAGTATAAATGAATTAGTAGGTTTTGACAAAGATGGAAACGAAATATCATTTTTAGATATTTTAAAAACACCTAATCCTGATTACGTAAACGATATAACTTTACAAGATAATATAAAGCTACTTTATAATTACATTAATATTTTAACCGATAGAGAAAAAGATATAATAATCAAAAGATATGGATTATATAACACCAAAGAACAAACACAAAAAGAAATAGCGAAGGAATTTGGAATATCAAGAAGCTACGTTTCTAGAATAGAAAAAAGAGCATTAACCAAAATTTTAAGAGAATTTATAAGAAACAAAAAAGATATTACGATCTAATCATAATATCTTTTACTTTCTAATTACGTATATTATTCCACCAACAAGTCCAAAAGCAATAACTGATAGTCCCATTATTATAAGAGGATTTTTTTCTACTTCAATCGAATCAGTATTAGCATTTTTAGTTGTTGTTGTTTCTTTAACAATGTTTAAAGTATAAACTCTTTTAGTCCCATCTTCTGCTGTTACCGTTATTCTAACTTTTGAACCATCTTTTAAATTTTCATTACCATCTACCTCAACAGTTGCATTTTCATCAGAAGGTGTATAATCAAGCGTTAATGTTTTAACATTTTTTCCTATCTTAACATTATAAGTGTATTTGTTTTCTTCAAGTTTAAACGATTTACTTTCTTTAATACTTAATTCACTTAACGTTGCATCTGCCGTTAATGCTTCCCTAGTTACGTTTATCGTATAAGTTCTTGGAGTCCCATCTTCTGCCGTTACCGTTATCGTTATTCTGTTATTTTCTCCAGCCACAAGTTCATCATCATCACCATTAATCGTTAAGTTAGCGCGGCTATCTTCCATTCTTGCATCAACACTAACGGTCTTTGCTGTACTAGCTACCGTTGCTGAATAAGTATATACACTAGGACTAAATGAAGGACTTAAATCAACTTCTTCTCCTTCATTAGTTGTCAAAGTAAGAGATGATAAATTATTATTGTTAGATTTTGCCTGAGTTGTAGTTGTTGTTGATTGAGTTGTTTGAGGGGCTTGAGTTGTTGTATTAGTAATTGTTCCAACTGTTATTTGTTTTGATGTATCTGCCCCATTGTAATTAGAGGTTACGTTTATTGTTGCAACCCCATTTGCAATACCCCTAAATTGATATGTAAAACTCGTATTACCATTTATTTGCTGAGTTCTAGGACAATTAGAATTACATTGTAACAAATTGGAAGGATAATCAATATTTAAATTCCCTGGCACATTATTATAATCCGAAACAGTAAAAGTAATATCAATAGTTCTATTTAAACTCACCCTATCATTACCACTAATTGTTATCTTCACGGCCGAAGCATTCATCATTCCCATAAACATAACACAAAATGTTATAAATGTATAACATAATAATTTTTTCATCTAATACACCTCTTCTATTCTAGATATAATTTTAATATAAATAAGATGAGAAGTCAATTATATAAAAAGAAAAGGTGCTTTTAACCAAGCACCTTTTTTGCTGCATTTATTTTTTTATTTAAATCTTCTACTTCTTTTTCTTTATCAGAATATTTATCTTTT
>DVMT01000039.1 GCA_018714855.1 Candidatus Aphodocola excrementigallinarum | reverse complement strand
AAGAATTGGATAATTACCTACTTGAAGGTGATTTAAGAAGAGAAGTTTCAATGAACATCAAAACTAAAATGGAAATCGGTTCTTACCAAGGAATTCGTCATCGTCGTGGGTTACCTGTAAGAGGACAATCTACTAGAAGTAACGCAAGAACTCGTAAGGGTAGAGGTAAAACCGTAGCTAATAAGAAGAAGTAGGAAAAAGGAGGATTAATATGGCTTACAAATCAAGAAAACGTAAAGTTAAAAAGAATATCCCTGAGGGACAAGCTCATATACATTCAACTTTTAATAATACAATCGTAACCATTACTGATAAAGATGGTAACGTTGTATCATGGGCATCAAGTGGTACTTCAGGATTTAAAGGAAGTAAGAAGAAAACTCCATTTGCAGCCGGCATGAGTGCTGAGGCAGCTGGAAAAGCAGCTTATGATTCTGGTATGAGAAAAGTAGATGTATTCGTAAGAGGTTTAGGATCAGGAAGAGAAACTGCAATTAGATCACTTCAAACTGCAGGATTAGAAATTCTTTCAATTACTGATGTAACACCAGTACCACATAATGGTTGTCGTCCACCAAAACGTCCACGTGGATAATTTTAGAAAAAGGGAGTGAATTTACGTGATAAAATTCGAAAAACCAATATTCAAAGTAAATGAATATGAAGAAAGTAAAAACTATGGAAAATTTGAAATCGAACCTTTGGAAAGAGGTTTTGGAACAACTTTAGGTAACGCACTTAGAAGAGTAATGTTATCATCATTACCAGGAGATGCTATAACTAGCGTTCACATTGATGGTGTTTTACATGAATTTCAAACCATTGATGGGGTAATTGAGGATGTAACACAAATAATATTAAATTTAAAAAACGTAGTTGTTAAAAATCATACTAACGAACCTAAGACTTTAAAGTTAAATGTAGCCCGTGAAGGTGTTGTAACAGCAGCTGACATTGAAAAAGATGCTGATATTGAAATAGTTAATCCAGATCAAGAAATTGCAACCCTTGTTAAAGGTGGTAAGCTAAACATGGAAATGACCGTTCATAATGGTCGTGGATATAGAAGAGCTGAAGCTAACAAGAAAATATTAGGAGATGTTAAGTTAAATACCATTGCAATGGATTCTAATTTTTCTCCAATTGAAAGAGTTAATTATGAAGTTGAAGATACCCGTGTAGGTCAAGATGATTCATATGATAAGTTAACAATGGAAGTATGGACTAACGGTTCAATGAAGCCAGAAGAGGCAATTGCCCTTGCATCAAGAATATTAATTGAACACTTTGATATTTTAACTAAGTTAAATGAAATTGCTGATGAAACTGGACTTATGAAACAAAACGTAGATGATTCTAAGACAAAAGCACTTGAAATGTCTATTGATGAGTTAGAATTCTCAGTTAGAGCATATAACTGCTTAAAAAGAGCTAACATCAACACTTTACAAGATTTAACTCAAAAATCTGAAAGTGAAATGATGAAGATTCGTAACTTAGGTAAAAAATCTTTAAAAGAAGTTATTGATAAAGTAAAAGAAATGGGATTCTCATTTAGAAGTGAAGATTAAAAAAGTAAGGAGGAATAAAAGTGGCTTATAGAAAATTAGGACGCACAAACAAACATAGAAGAGCTATGCTTGCTAATTTAACAAAAGACCTAATTAAAAATGAAAGCATAAAAACTACTGAAACTCGTGCTAAAGAAGTACGTAAGTTGTTTGATAAAATGGTTACTTATGGTAAAAAAGGTAGCTTAGTTGCTAGACGTAACGCACTTGCTTTCTTACATAACGATAATGAAGCGGTTAAAAAAGTATTTGACGATTTAGCTAAACGTTATGAAAATAGAAATGGTGGATACACTAGAATACTTAAATTAAGTGAAAGACAAGGTGACGATGCTTTAATGGTTATTTTAAAGCTAGTTGACTAAGATGTAAAACGAAGTGGTAAACTTCGTTTTTTATATGTCATTTTGTTGTAAAAATAATTTTTATATGTTATGATTTAGGTGGTATTGATATGGAAGTAATTTGTACCAAATATTATAAGAAAGGAGAAAAAAGGTGAAGAAAAGTCTAAAATTATTAGCATTTGCTTTCGTAGCATTTTTATTTGCGGGAGTTATGAGTGTTAACGCGGCTACTCCTGTAAAGACGGAAGATGAATTAACTGCAGCAATTGCAAATGGAGGAAATATCGTTTTAGAAGACGATATTAAAATAACTAAACCTATTGAGTTATTTAAAGATACTGAAATTTCTTCATTAAATAGTTATACGTTAGATGGTACTGGTATGACTATGAATGGTAAAAATGGTAGCATCTTAGCGGCTCATGCAAAATTAACATTAGATAATGTAAATTTAAAAGGTGCAGCTAAATATGGTGTTCAAGCATATGAAAATGGCGACGTAACATTAAATGATGTTACTATTAGTAACTGCGAATGGGGTGCTGTATTAGTTAATGGTGGACAAGTTGTAATCAATGATTTAGTTATGGATTCTAATGCTTGGGGAATTGAATTCGCTAAGGGTGAAAACGTAACTGGTGATCCAGCTTTAGTAATGGATGGAACTATGTACGTTAATAACCAACCTGATGCAATAACGGTAGATGATACTCAAGTTGATAAGTTCTTAATTGAAAACTCTGAAGCTTCTACTAATAAAATAGTATTAGAAGATAACAAATTACTTGTTAAAGACAATTCTGGAAAAACCGTAGTTGAATCTAAGGTTTTAGCAAATGATTTAGTTGTTTCAATTGATGGTCAAGAAGAAGTAACTAAAGAACCTGTTGAAACTCCAGAAGAACCAGTTGTTACAACTACAACTGCTGCGGCAACTACTACTCAAAAGGCTATAGAAAACCCAAGTACTAGTGATAATTTACCATTATACATAGTATTATCATTAGCTGCTTTAGCAGGAACAGTTGTATTTGGTATGAAAATTAAAAAAGCTATGAACTAGTTTATTTACAACATCAATTATATTGATGTTGTTTTTTTTAATTATTATGTAGTATAATAATTAAGGTGATAATAAATGAAGGCGCTTATTACTGGAGCATCAAGTGGTATAGGAAAAGATATTGCAATTAATTTAAGTAATATGGGGTATGAAGTTATTTTGGTAGCAAGGAATCAAAATGACTTAAAAAAAGTGGCTAATATATGTGGTGCAAAAGCAGAAATTTATAAGGCTGATTTATCAAAAATAGATGAGTGCAAAAAACTTTTTAATAAATATAAGGATATCGATGTTTTAGTTAATAATGCTGGCTTTGGAGTGTTTGGAGAGTTTATTTATTCAAATCTAGATAAAGAGTTAAACATGGTTGATTTAAACGTTAAATCGGTTTTATTATTAACTAAATTATATTTAAAGCAAATGATAAAAAAAGATAGTGGCATAATCCTTAACGTAGCCTCAACAGCAGCCTTCCTGCCGGGTCCTTTGATGAGCACGTATTATTCAACTAAATCCTTTGTTTATAGTCTTACAACGGCTATTTATGAGGAATTAAGGCGAATAAAATCAAATGTTAAGATATCTTGTCTATGTCCAGGACCAGTTAATACTAATTTTAACAAGGTTGCAAATGTTAGTTTTGCTTTTAAGGGTTTATCAAGTAGTTATGTTGCTAAGTATGCAATAAATAAGATGCTTAAAGGTAAGTTAATTATAATACCTGGTTTTACCAATAAAATATTAAGGTTAGCATGTAAGGTAGCACCACTTAAATTATTGTTAAAAATAGATTATAACATACAGAAAAGAAAGGATAAGTAAAATGAAAAATAATGGATTTACTTTAGTTGAATTATTAGCGGTAATAGTTGTTTTAGGTGTTATTATGGCAATAGCAGGAACAGCGGTGTTAGGTCAAAGAAGAAAAACGAGCATTGAAGAGGCAAAAAAAATAGAACAAACAATCGCGGATTTGGGGCCTGGAATATATAGCTATGAATCATCTGTTGGATCCGATGACTCAGATAGTTTTATGCAATTTTTTAACGAAGGCCAGCCATTTAAAATTTCACAAGACACTTTAATTTCTGCTGGATATCTAGATGGCAAAATTGAAAATCCTTCAGGAAATGGTACTTGTGATGCATATTTAGTAGTTGACCCATCATCTGATGATGAAATGTTTAAAGGATATGTTGACTGTTCTGACTTATATGCAACTGGACAAGATGGGGATACATATGATAGGACTAATTATGATGAATACATAGATAATAACGTAAGTGATTTTTTAGGTAATTTAAGTTCAAATAATTAAATATAAAGTTACTACTAGTAGCTTTTTTTTCTTTTTTGTTATATAATATACCCTTATGATTTAAGGAAGTGGTAGTATTGAATATTATTGAGATTAATAACTTAACTTTTAGGTATAAGAATAACTTTATATATGATGGTTTTAACCTAAGTATAGAAAAAGGATCTTGGACTACTATTGCAGGACCTAATGGAGCGGGTAAAACAACGCTTGTTAAGATCCTTGCGGGTCTTGAAAAATCATATTCTGATATAAAAATATTTGATAAAACACTTAATAAGAAAAACTTATATAAAATAAGAAAAGAAATAGGATTTGTGTTCGATACTCCAGATAATTATTTTGCGTGTGAAACGGTAGAAGATGAGCTTGCTTTTTCACTAGAAAACTTAGCGGTAGCTCCTAAAACAATTAAGATGAAAATAGATGAAATATCAAAAAAATTACGCATTGAAAACCTTTTGAAAGAAAATCCTTATGATTTATCAGGTGGAGAAAAACAAAAGGTTGCTTTAGCATGCGCTTTGATGCTTGAACCTAGAATACTAATTTTGGATGAGGCTCTTTTAATGATTGACATAAATGAAAGAACAAAGATCCTTAAGTTATTAAAAGAGTACAATACTAAAAAAGGTGTTACTATAATATCTTTTACTCACGATTTGGATGAGGCAGTATATAGCGACCGATTAATCATATTAAACAAAGGGGTAATAGTAGTTGATGGACCATTTAAAGAAGCTTTTAGTGAAGAGCGTGTTATGAGAAAAATAGGGCTTGAGGTACCTTTTTCGGTTGAGCTATCTCAAAAGCTTCGGGTGTATAATTTAGTTGATGACGTTGAAATTGACCTTGAAAGGTTGGTGGATTCTTTATGGAAGTAATATTTAGAGGAGTAACTTATAAATATAATTTAAATGAACCAAATGAAAAAACAGCACTTTTTGGTGTAAGTGTTTGTTTGGATAGTAACTTAATTCATGGTATTATTGGGCCGATTGGAAGCGGTAAGTCAACGATGCTTGAACTTATGAATGGGATTACTAAGCCTACTAAGGGTGAGGTTGTAATAGGAAAGTATGACCTTCATAAACCTGGATTTGATTTTAATAAGTTTAGGTATGACGTTGGCTTGGTTTATCAGTTTCCTGAAAAACAGTTTTTTTGTAACACTGTTGCCGAAGAGGTTTCTTTTGCTCAAAAAGTCTTTGATAAACAAAATAGAAATATTAAAAACCGGGTAATTAAGGTTCTTAAGATGGTTGGATTAGATGAATCATATTTAAAAAGAAGTCCTTTTAGTTTGGACGGTGGCGAAAAAAGAAGGGTTGCAATCGCATCGGTTTTAATTTCTAATCCAAAGCTTTTGATAATGGATGAGCCTACCATTGGACTTGATTATAAAAGTAAGAAAAGATTAATGAGTCTTTTAAAAACACTTAAAACAAGGTATTCTAAAACAATCGTTATAGTTACTCATGATGTTGATATGTTATATGAAATAGTTGATAACGTAGTTGTTTTAAATAATGGTAAAATAGTAAAAGAGGGAAATAAGCTTAGTGTTTTTAGTGATGTTGATTATTTGGATAAAAATAACACACCGGTTCCAAGCATTATTAGGGTATCAAAAATGATATATGATAAAACGGGTATAGACTTAGGATACCAGCCAAATATTAATCATTTGGTAAGAAGTATTAATGATATTAAAGAAAACATGGTGATTCAAAATGAATAATGATTATCATTTATTTAGATACGTACCCGTAAGTTCTAAGACGCATCTTATGAATTCAAAGATGAAGACGATTTGGTTTTTACTTACTTTATTATCTTTAGTAATCATAAGAGATTATGTATCATTACTTTGTTTTTTGTTTTTCTTATTTGTTATAATGTATTATTCTAAAATAAGTTTTATTAACTACTTAAAGGGTATTTATACGTTATGGCCGGTATATATAGCTGGGTTTATAATAACGTTTTTGATAAGTTTAAATGTTTCTTTTGCATTTTTAACTTCCATTAAACTTATTTTTATCATTTTATTATTTTTGATCATGACTTCAACTACTTCATTAAGTGAGATTGCTTGGGGATTAGAATGCACTTTTAATGGTCTAAAGAAAATAAAGGTTCCAGTATCTAGAATATCACTTAGAATAGCGATGGACATAAAGTTTATCTCGTTAATATATGATGAGTCAAAGGAAATAAGAAAATCAATGGCGTATCGTGGAATTCCATATAAAAAGGGAAGTTTAAAGTCGTTTAAGAAGATGATCGTGCCGGTTATTTCAATATCATATAAAAACTCAAGAAGAATGGTTAAAATAATGAGGTTACGTTTTTATGGAAATTCTAAAAGAAGAACTAATTATCATGAAAATAAAGTAACAGCTTTTGACAAGGTGCTTGTTGTTGTACCAATTGTTTTACTTTACGTAGTAATTTGGTTAGGATGGTGTTAATTTTGCGATATTTAATTTTGTTTTCATATGATGGATCTATGTTTAACGGCTTTCAAAAGCAGCCTAACAAAAGAACCGTCCAAGAAGAAGTGGAAAAAGTACTAACCATGATAAATGGTGGAAAAAAAGTAGTTATTACGGCAGCGGGTAGAACGGATGCTTTAGTTAACGCACTTAATCAAGCTGCTCATTTTGATTTCGATAAAAAAATACCTCTTGAAAAATTTAAAAAAGCGATAAACACTTATTTGCCACCTGACATTCACGTAAATAAAATAATGAAGGTATCTTGCGATTTTCATGCAAGATACTTAACTAAGAGTAAAACTTATGAATATAAGATAAATATAGGTGAGTATAATCCCTTACTTCGCAGCCAGGTGTATCAGTACGGAAAGCCTTTAGATATAACAAAAATCGCTGATGCGTTAAAATATTTTAAAGGAACTCATGATTTTACCACTTTTACATCTAGTGAGGATAAAAGAGAAAATAAAGTAAGAACGATATATGATGCTAGTGTAAATCAAGATGATGATATTATAACCATATCTTTTACTGGTAATGGCTTTTTAAAATACCAAATAAGAAACATGGTTGGCCTTTTAATAGAAATAGGTGCTGGTAAGAAAAATCCTTGTGTAGTTAAAAAGACACTTGATGAAAAAGACAGAACTAAAATAGGTGTTACGGCAAGTGCGTGCGGGCTTACTTTAGTTAAAGTAGAATATGATAATTACAATTAAATTTTTAAATAAAAAAACAGCTTTCTTTATGAAAACTGTTTTATTTATGGTCATCAGCGATTAAATCAGCTAATGTTTTAATACCGATAAGACCACAGATACCAACTAGTATGTATACTATTTTTGATCCTAATGCATCCATTCCGCCGAATATTGCTGCAACTAGATCAAAATCAAATAAACCTATTAATCCCCAGTTTAAAGCTCCAATGATCATAACGGTTAAAGCTATAACTTGTAATGTTTTCATAATTTTCCTCCTTTTATACTAATAGGATAATCAAAAAATATTATTTTATACGTGAATATTACCATTTTTAAACCATATAATTAAATGAAAACAAAAGAGGTGAAAAAGTGAAAAAAATATTATGTTCGTTAGTGGTGCTTTTTTGCATTGCTTGCTTAACTGGTTGTGGAAAGGAAACTAAAAAAACCGTCTTGGATAAATTGTCCGATAAAATAGAAAAAACTAATGGTTATAAATTAGAAGCAGAAATGGAATTAATAAATAACGAGGATTCATATAAGTATGATGTTACGGTATCATATGAAAAAAATGATAATTTTAGAGTCTCATTAAGAAATCAGTCCAACAATCATGAACAAATAATTTTAAAAAATGATGACGGAGTATATGTCTTAACACCAACACTAAATAAGAGTTTTAAATTTCAAAGTAAATGGCCATACAATAACTCCCAAAGCTATCTTTATCAGTCAGTGCTAGAGGATATGAAAAATGATAAAAACTTAACGATGAGCAAAAAAGGAAGTAATTACATTTTCACAAGCACGGTAAATTACAAGAACAACGCAAGCTTAACTCATCAAGAAGTTGTTGTTGATAAAAATTTAAACATTAAGAAAGTTACCGTGTATGATACTGATGAAAACGCTCAAATAAAAGTATCCTTTAATAGTATTGACATGAACGCAAAATTTGATGATGATTATTTTGTATTAGAGCAAAACATGCAAACAATATCTAATGAAGAAGATACAACAAGTAGAAATACGATGCAGGAAATAAGTGATTTAGAAGAAGCAGTATATCCAATGTACTTACCAGAAGGAACATATTTAGAAACAGAAAAAACAGTTGATTTAGACGAAGGATCAAGAATAATTCTTACCTTTGCCGGTGAAACACCTTTCATGCTAGTTGAAGAACCAGCTTTAAAAGAAGATGAGATGTTAGTTATTCCAACAAGTGGAGACTTAGACTTATTTAGAGATTCTGTTGCAATAGTAGATGAAACATCAGTAAATTTCGTAAGCGATGGTGTTGAGTATTACTTAGTATCTAGTGACATGTCAAGTGAAGAATTAGTAAATGTTGCAAAATCAATTTCGGTAATGCCAGTTAATAAATAGTTTAAAATCTTACCAATTTATGTTAAAATTAAATTGGTGATAAAAATGAAAAATGAAGTTAAAAATGGAATTATAATTGCGATTGTGGTTGTATTAATACTTGCATTAGTATATTTAACAACAGCAGTGTTTTTAACCGGAGAAATTGGAAATAACAAAAATGGTGATTCTGATAATAATAGTACTAGCGAAGAAAATGCAAATGAAGATGTAAGTTCATTAACTAGTTATGATAACATGATAATTGTTGGAAGAATTTTTGATCAGGAAGATGATACATACATGGTTATAATATATTCACAAAAAGATTCATCTGACGCCTTAAAAACCGCTATTTCTACTTATGACTCATCAGATCATGATGTAAAATTATATAAGGTAAATAAGGACGAAGCTATTAACAAATCCGTTGTTTCAGACACTGATAACACCATGCCTACTAATAGTAGTGAAATAAAAGTAAAAGATAATGCTTTAATTACAATTTCAAATAAAACAGTTAGTTCATATATTAGTGATGATGAACAAATCATGAATGCCTTAAAGTAACTTTTGTTACTTTTTTTCTTATAATTGTGCTATACTTTTATTATGCGGAGGTTAAAATGAAACATGTAAATAAAAATGAAAATAAAGATGATATAAATAAAAAAATAAAAAAAGACAACAAAACGCGAAAAGAGTCTGATGAAAATATAAAAGAAAACAAAAAACAAAAAATAAGTAATGTAAAAACACTTAAAGAAGAAAAAAAGAGTAATATAAAAGAAGATTTTGATTTGAAAAAAATCAAAAAAAAGCATAAGATTAATGATTTTTTAAATAAAAAAACAGATTTTAAAGTATATGAGCTTATTTTATTTGCAGTTTTAATATCAATCGTTTCAATATTTTTAACCGTGGTAGTTTATCATGATATAACAACTAATAACAAATCTGATTTTTTATCTTCCAAATCGAGTGATGATGCAAATTTAGCCGAGTTTGAAGAAGTGTATGAGCTTATTAATGATTCATATTATAAAAAAGTAAACAAAAAAACTTTAGTAGAGGGTGCAATAAATGGTATGTTAGAGTCATTAGATGATCCTCATACAAGTTATTTTAATAAAAGCGAAACAGAAAACTTTAACGAACTTATGAATGGTTCTTATGAGGGAATTGGTGCGGAAATTTCGCTTGATAATGATGGAAATATAATTGTTTTTTCTGTATTCAAGGACTCCCCAGCATATGAGGCAGGATTAAAATTTAATGATATAATTGAAGAGGTAAATGGAACGTCTACTGATGGTATGACGACAACACAAGTTGTTGCGTTAATAAAAGATAATAATAAAAAAACTGCTTCCATAAAGATCAAAAGAGACAGAACAGAAATGACTTTTGAAGTTGAAAAAAAAGTGGTAGTAATAGATTCGGTAGAATCAAAAACATATGATGTTAGTGGTAAAAAAATAGGTTATGTTTTGGTAAATAATTTTGCTAATAATACATATGAACAATTTAAGGAAAACATAGAAGAACTAGAAGCACAAAATATAAAAGGTTTGGTAATAGACGTTAGAGGTAATTCCGGTGGATATTTACATTCGGTAACAGATATGCTTGATATGTTTTTGCCAAAAGATACCATAATTTACCAAATTGCTGATAGAAAAACAACGTATAAGTATACTGCAACGACAAACGAATCAAGGAATTACCCAATTGCGGTATTGGTTAATGAATCAAGTGCTTCAGCATCAGAAATTTTAGCGATAGGTTTAAAAGAAGCTTATGGAGCTGATGTTGTTGGAACAACAACTTATGGTAAAGGAACGGTTCAAACTACTAAAAATTTATCTAGTGGAGCCATGATAAAATACACGATTCAAAAGTGGCTTTCTCCTGACGGAAACTGGATTAATGATGTTGGCGTAAAACCGACGGTTGGAGTCGAATTAAGTGAAGAATATTTAAATAATCCAGTACAAGAAAATGATAATCAGTTAAGAAAAGCTTTAGAAGTTGTTGCTAATAAATAAAGTAGTAGAAAACTAATTTTAGTTATCATTGAATGAGTTTTAATTAAAAACGCATGTTTTAAAAACAAGACATTGGCGTTTTTTTAATTTATAATCTACCATTAATCGCTGTATTTATATAATATATTTATAATGCATAAAGCACGTGATAAAACACGTGATTTTTAATTACTTGTTTTTTTATTAAAAAAAGTATAATATAAATTTAAGAGAACCAGGAGAGAAATTATGAGAAAAATGAAAATAGGAGATAATTATATAATACATTGTTATAAGCATGATGGTACCATCCATAGAAGTTGGGATGAGGCAATGCTTCTTGATGTTAATAAGGATTTTTTAGTGTTTGCAAACAGAAAAGCAAAAGTAAGTAATAGTGATGGAAGAGTTTGGTATACAAAAGAGCCAGCTATAATTTATTATTATAAAAACAAATGGTATAACATAATAACTCAGTTTAAAAAAACAGGGATATATTATTATTGTAATATAGCTAGCCCAACAATAATAGAAGGTAAGGTAATAAAATATATTGACTATGATCTAGATTTAAGAGGATTCCCAGATGGAAGCTATAAAATATTAGATGAATCGGAATATGAGTATCATAAAAAGAAAATGGGATATTCAGATGAAATTGATACCATTGTAAAGCAAGAGTTAAAGGACTTGATAAAATTATACATTAAAAAGCAAGGGCCTTTTGACATTGAAAGAGTAAAGAAATATTATGAAAAATATATGTTATTAATTGGTAATAAAAGATAACTTTATGCATATATTAAATAGAAATGATCATTAAAAAACATGTTTTTGATATTAAAAAATCAAGAAAAAATCAATTTTTAATAAAAAAATAAAAAAAAATTAAAAAAATTGAAAAAAGTTGTTGACATGATTATTTGTATGTGGTATATTTATAACGCACTTGACAAAAAAGAGTGTAAAAATCCTTTGTAAAACAAAGGGAAAAATGATCTTTGAAAACTGAGCAAAACGTCAAGATTATTTGAGTAGCTAGGAAAAAGAACAAACAAATTTATTTATATATTTTTGAGAGTTTGATCCTGGCTCAGGATGAACGCTGGCGGCATGCCTAAGACATGCAAGTCGAACGAGATGGCCCAATGAAGTTTGAGTGCTTGCACAATTTCTGATTTGGATTTTCCATCTAGTGGCGGACGGGTGAGTAACACGTGGGTGACCTACCTTTGAGTCTGGGACAACTACTGGAAACGGTAGCTAATACCGGATGATATACAGTTTCATTTCTGTATTAAAAGGCGCTTTCAAGCGTCGCTCTTAGATGGGCCTGCGGCGTATTAGCTAGTTGGTGGGGTAACGGCCTACCAAGGCAACGATGCGTAGCCGGACTGAGAGGTTGAACGGCCACATTGGGACTG
>DVMT01000038.1 GCA_018714855.1 Candidatus Aphodocola excrementigallinarum | reverse complement strand
TTACGAATCTTAGAAATTTCTTCATCTGTTAAATCTTTAGCTTTAGTATCAAGATTAATATTTAATTTAGTTAATATTTTTCTTGATAATTTTCTTCCGATACCATGAATATAAGTTAAAGCAACTTCAATTCTTTTGTTGTCTGGTAAATCAACGTTTTTAATACGTGCCATCTTGCTTGCACCTCCTATTATCCTTGTCTTTGTTTGTGTTTTGGGTTTTCACAAATAACCATAATTTTCCCATGACGTTTAATTATTTTACACTTATCACAAATTTTTTTAACTGATGGTCTTACTTTCATTTTTATTTCCTCCTATCATTTTCTATAGGTTATACGCCCACGTGTTAAATCATAAGGTGAAATTTCTAAAACTACTGTATCACCTGGTAAGATACGAATCTTATTCATTCGCATTTTACCAGAAACGCGGGCTTCTACAGTATGTTTGTTTTCTAGTTCTACCTTAAAGTCTCCACCTTTTAAAAGTTCTATAACTTTTCCTTCGACTTCAATAACATCATCTTTCTTAGCCACTTAATATCACTCTCCCGTTAATATTTCATAACCATCTTTAGTAACCAAAACCGTATGCTCAAAGTGAGCGGATGGTTTTCTATCTAAAGTTGTTATTGTCCAGTCATTATCTTCTACTACGATATCGTCAGATCCCAAATTAAGCATTGGTTCAATGGCGATTACCATACCTTCTTTTAAGATTGGACCAGTGTGTTTTGTTCCATAATTTGGAACGTCTGGTTCCTCGTGCAAATGATTACCTACACCATGCCCACATAATTCTCTTACTATTCCTAGATTATGTTCATTAGCGTATTTTTCAACAGCATAACCAATATCGCCAATTCTAGCTCCTGACTTAACCTGTTTTATACCTTCCCATAAGGCTTTTTCTGTGTGCTCCATTAGATATTTTTTATCATCATCTAATTCGCCTACGGCATAACTCCAAGCTGAATCACCATGATAACCCTTGTAGTCAGCACCTATATCAATAGATACGATATCACCTTTTTTTAGTTTTCTGTTATGAGGTATTCCATGAACAACTTCTTCATTTATAGATATACAAGTTGCGTTTGGAAAGCCCTCATAATTTTTAAAGGAAGGTTTTGCACCTTTACTTATTATAAATTTTTCTGCCTCGGTGTCAATATCTAAAATATTTACGCCCGGCTTAATCATTGGTTTTATATGCTGATGCGTTTGGTAAACAATGCTACCTGCCGTGCGCATCAAGTCTATTTCTCTTTTAGATTTAATACTAATCATTTATAATCGCCTTACTCTTCTATTACTTTTATTGCTTCATCAAAAGTATCATATTTACTTTCATAAGCTTTTATTGTTTTTAAAACGCCTTTTTTCTTGTAGTAATCATAAAGTGGCATTGTTTTTTCAATGTATTCATCAAACCTTTTATTAAATGTTTCTTCACTGTCGTCTGCTCTTTGAATTAGCTTTTCACCACAGTCATCACATATTCCTTCTTTTTTCGGTTTCATTTCATTTGAATACTTGTTGTATATTCTTCCGCATTTTGGACAAGTAATTCTTGAACAAGCTCTTCTCATAGCCATTTCTTTATCAATTTCAATATATATTACAACACCTAAATCCTTATTAAGTTCTTTTAATAACTCATCGTATTTTTCAGCTTGAACGATTGTTCTTGGAAAACCATCTAAAATGTATCCATTATTACAATCAGGCTTTACTATGCGATTTTTTATTAACTTTAGGATTAGTTCATCAGGAACGAATTTTCCAGCCTTCATTAAGCTTTCAGCTTCCTTTCCTAATAAAGATCCTTTTTTTACTTCCTCTCTTAATAAATCACCAGTTGATATATGACCATAGCCATATTTTTCTTGTAACATCTCAGATAAAGTTCCTTTACCGGCAGCCGGCGGAGCTAAAAATATTATGTTCTTCATTATCTTCTATAATTCCTTTCGTATTTTCTTGCTTTCATGGTACTTTCTATTTGGTTATAAGTTTCAAGTGCAACACCAACTACGATTAATAATCCAGTGCCACCGACCGTTACGGTAGTAGGTAAACTACTAAAGTTTGAAACCAATATAGGAAGTCCCGCAATTACAATTAGGAATAATGCTCCTAAAAAAGTTGTCCTAGATAATACTTTAATAATGTATTTTTTTGTTTCATTACCAGGTCTTATTCCTGGAATATATCCACCTTGTTTGTTTAGGTTCTCACTTAATTCTTTTGGTCTTAAGCCAGAAGCCATAAACGTATAAAGGTAAGTAAATAATATTATTAATAATATATATAATATAAATCCTGTTACGGTATTATAGTTTATGTAGCTATTTACAAATAACGAAAATGAATCGTTTTTAATAAACGCTGCAATTAAAGATGGAATTGATATTAAACTTGATGCAAAGATAACTGGCATAACTCCAGCTGAGTTTAACTTAAATGGAATGTAACTTTGCTTTGCACCATATGCAGTTAAAGTTTTGTTTGAATACTGAACAGGTAATCTTCTTTCTGATTTCTCAATAAATACAACTCCAACTATTATGGCAATATAAACAAGTACAAATAAGATAAACTTTGTTACTCCAAGAGCTATTTCCTGAGTTGTTTCTCCTACCACAAACGAACCAAATGCATCAACCATCATACTAGGTGTACTAATTAAAATACCTGCCATAATGATAATTGAAATACCATTACCAACACCCTTACGAGTTATTTGATCACCTAACCAAAGTAAGAAACATGTTCCAGCGGTTAATATTATTGTTGTAGTTAAATATTCCATTGATGTTGCACCCTCACCTAAAAATGAGAATGACATTACAAGACCTTGTAAAAACGCAAGTGCAATTCCTAAGTATCTTGTTATCTTATTTAATTTAACCCGACCAGAATGTCCTTCCTTAGCAAGGTTAGAAAAATATGGAATTATGTCCATTTGAAGTAATTGAACAATTATTGATGCACTAATGTAAGGAGTAACTCCAAGTGCAAATATTGAGAAATTTCTAAGCGAGCCACCGCTCATTACGTTTAATAATTCCAAAAAACCTAAATCAGATGTAATATCCTCAGTGCCAGGAACACGAATACTCGTTCCTATTTTATATATAAATAATATTAATAATGTGAATAATATCTTATTTCTTACGTCTTTGTTTCTAGCTGAAAAGATTTGTTTAATGCCTTTAAACATTTTAGATCACCTCAGCTTTTCCACCTTTTTGTTCTATCTTTTCCTTAGCTGTTTCAGAAAAAGCATGAGCTCTTACAGTTAACTTTTTATCTAAAGAACCATTACCTAATACTTTAATACCAGATAATTGCTTTTTAATTATTCCCATTTCGAATAATAATTCTGGAGTTACTTCAGTACCTTCTTCAAATTTATTTAAATCAGATACGTTTATTGTTGCATATGTTTTTTTGAACATAGCGTTAGAAAATCCACGTTTTGGAAGTCTTCTGTATAAAGGTAGTTGTCCACCTTCAAAACCTATTCTAACTCCTCCACCGCTTCTTTTATTTTGTCCGTTTTCACCTTTACCACTTGTTTTTCCAGTACCGCTACTAGAACCACGACCTAATCTTTTAACACTCTTTTTAGATCCTTCATTATACTTTAATTCATGTAGTTTCATTATCCTAATATCTCCTCTTTAGATTTTCCTCTTAATTCAGCGATATGCTCTAATGATTTTTGAGATTTTAAAGCATCAATCGTTGCTCTTGCGGTATTTATTTGTGTGTTAGATCCAAGTGATTTTGAAATAATGTCCTTTACTCCAGCTAACTCTAGAATTGCACGAACTGCACCTCCGGCAATAATACCAGTACCAGCCTTAGCAGGTTTAATTAAAACCCTAGCAGCACCAGATGTTCCTATTGCATCATGAGAAACCGTTCTTCCCTCAACTAAATCTATTTTGATTATTTTGTTGGTTGCATCCCCGATTGCTTTTTTAATAGCATCTTGAACTTCGTTTGCTTTACCAGTTCCAAGGCCAACCTTACCTTTTCCATCTCCAACTGCAACACAAGCTGCAAAACGAAGATGACGTCCACCTTTGGTAACTTTTGTAACACGATTTACAGAAATAACTGTTTCGTTATATTCTTTTTCACGTGGTTTGCTATTTCTTCTTTCCATCGTTACCCTCCTTTAGAATTCTAATCCGTTTTCACGTGCAGCATCTGCTAATGCTTTAACACGTCCATGATATAAGTAGCCGCTTCTGTCGAATACTACTTTTGTAATTTTTGCTTTTTTTGCTCTTTTTGCGATTAAAGCTCCTACAAGCTTACTTGCTTCTACGTTACCACCGTTTTTAATATTTAACTCTTTATTCATAGATGATGCACTTACTAGTGTAACACCTTTTTCATCGTCGATTATTTGACAACTAATGTTCTTTAAAGATCTAAATACACATAATCTTGGTAACTCGCTAGTACCATTAACTTTTTTTCTTATTCTTGCATGTCTAGCCTTACGAGCTTCATTACGTGATGTCTTTTTTATCATTGTAATAATCTCCTTTTCTTATTATTTAGAAGCTTTTTTACCTTCCTTACGGCGAATATGTTCACCCTTGTAATGAATACCTTTTCCTTTATATGGTTCAGGCTTTCTTACGTCTCTTATTTCTGCTGCAAATTTTCCAACTTTTGCTTTATCAATACCTTTAACGGTAATTTCTGTTGCGCTAACAGCATCAACGCTTAATCCTTCAGGTACCTCTAACTCAACCTTATTTGAGTAACCAGCACTTATTTCTAGTATTTTTCCTTTTGGGTTAAAACGATAACCAACACCGTTTATCTCAAGTGCTTTTTCGTAACCATCGGTTACACCCTTTATCATGTTAGCGATTAAAGCATTTGTTGTTCCATGCATTTGTTTTGTTTTTTTTGCCTCACTATTTCTAGTAACCTTAATTTCATTATTATCTAATGTAACGTTAACGTTTACATCTAAATTCATTGATAATTCACCTTTAGGTCCCTTAACAGTGATGCATCCATTATCTAATGTAACAGTAACACTTTCTGGTACTGTTAGTACTCTATTTCCAATACGACTCATCTTTTATAGTCCCTCCTTCATGAATTACCATATGTATGCTAATACTTCTCCACCAAGGTTTTGTTTTTTAGCTTCTTTTCCAGTCATAATACCCTTTGATGTAGATAGAATTGATATTCCAAGTCCGTTTAATACTGTTGGAATTTCATCTTTCTTAGCATATACACGTAAACCTGGCTTTGAAATTCTTTTTAAACCAGATATTACTCTTTCTTTATTTTTTCCGTACTTTAACATAATAATTATGTTGTCTTGTACTTGTCCTTTTTCAATTTTGTAATCAGCTATATATCCTTCATCCTTTAAAATCTTAACAATTTCAATCTTAACGTTTGATGATGGAACTACAACTTCTTTATAGTGCATTTGGTTTGCATTACGAATACGCGTAAGTAAATCTGCGATTGGATCTGTTACTATCATATGAATCCTCCCTCCTAGTTTCTTTACTACCAACTTGACTTTCTAACACCAGGAATTTCACCTTTATATGCTAGTTCTCTAAAGCAAATACGGCAGATACCAAATTTTTTCATTACTGAATGTGGACGACCGCATCTGCTGCAACGAGTATATTCTTGTACTTTAAATTTCTTTGGTCTTCTTTGTTTTACAACCATACTTTTCTTTGCCATGTATTTCCTCCCTTGCTTACTTTCTAAAAGGTAATCCAAAACCTTTTAATAAGTCTAATGCTTCTTCGTTAGTTTTTGCTGACGTTACAAAAACTATGTCCATTCCACGTACTTTTACAACTTCGTCATATACTATTTCTGGGAATATTGTTTGTTCTTTTATTCCTAATGTATAATTTCCTCTTCCGTCAAAAGCCTTTGGAGAAATACCTCTAAAATCACGTACACGTGGTAACACTATTTTGATTAATTTCTCTAAGAAAGTATACATAACTTCTCCACGAAGTGTAACCTTACATCCAATTGCTTGGCCCTCTCTTAACTTAAAACCTGCAATTGACTTTTTAGCTCTTGTGATAACTGGTTGTTGTCCAGTTATTTTATAAAGATCACTTACGGCAGCATCTAATAACTTACTGTTAGCTGATGCATCACCCGCACCTATATTAACTACAATTTTTTCTAGCTTTGGTACAGCCATGACAGTAGTGTAATTATATTTTTTAGTTAATTCTGGAACTATTTGTTCTTTATATTGTTTTCTTAAACTGTTCATAGTTACCCTCCTTTTAGTCTAAATTAGATCCTGACTTGCTAGATACTCTAACTTTTTTACCGTCTTTATCTACTTTTTTTGCTATTCTAGTAGGCTTTTTAGTTTTGGGATCGATCATCATAACATTAGATACGTGAATGTAAGCTTCTCTATCAAAAATTCCTCCGTTTTGATCTTGTCCGTTTGGCTTAACGTGTTTTTTTACCATGTTAATACCTTCAACTAGAACCTTTTCACCTTTTTTTGCGATGATTTTTCCTTCTTTACCCTTGTCCTTACCAGTAATAACAACAACTTTATCTCCAACTTTTAAATTCATGATTTTTCCTCCTTAAAAGGTCTATAACACTTCTTTTGCTAACGATACAATTTTCATGAAATCTTTATCACGTAATTCGCGTGCTACTGGACCTAAAACTCTTGTTCCAACTGGTGTCTTATCATCTTTAATAATAACGCAAGCATTATCATCAAACTTAATGTAAGAACCATCATCTCTACGCATTCCAAACTTGCTTCTAACGATAACCGCTTTTACGACTTTACCGCTTTGTATGTTACCATTTGGAGTTGCTTTTTTTACTGTTCCAACTACGATATCACCGATGTTTCCAGTTTTACGTTTGCTACCGCCGAGAACCCTTATAACCATTAGTTCACGTGCACCAGAATTATCAGCAACCTTTAACTTACTTTGTTGTTGAATCATAAACGTTTCCTCCTTCTTAATTGTAAAGTGCCTATAAAATTACGGCTTCTTCTACTATTTCCACTAAACTAAATCTCTTTGTCTTAGATAAAGGTCTTGTTTCAACTACCCTTACTATGTCTCCAACCTTAGCTTTGTTTTCTTCATCATGTACTCTATATTTCTTAGAATACTTAACACGTTTACCATATTTTGGATCTTTGATATAAGTTTCAACTAAAATTGTAATAGTTTTATCATTTTTTGCACTTACAACTTTTCCTATAACTTCATGTCTTTTCTTTTCCATAAGTAAACCTCCTTAAGCTTCTTTTCTTTCTGCTAAAATAGTTTTCATTCTAGCAACATCTTTTCTTAATTCGTGTAATCTTGAAGGTTTTTCTAAATTTCCTGTTGCTTGCTGCATGCGCAAAGAAAAAATTTCATCTTTTACTTCTTTTATTTTAGCTTCGATTTGTTCAGTGGTAAGCTCTCTTATTTCCTTAACCTTCATTTTTTTCACCACCATTTTCCTTAGTTACAAACTTACATTTTATTGGTAACTTATGCATAGCAAGTCTTAATGCTTCACGAGCAACTTCCTCGGTTACTCCTGATACTTCAAACATTATTTTTCCTTCTTTTACTACTGCAACCCAAGATTCTGGATTACCTTTACCTTTACCTTGACGAGTTTCCAAAGGTTTTTTAGTTAATGCTAAGTGTGGGAAAATATTAACATATACTTTACCACCACGTTTCATGTATCTTGTCATAGCAACACGAGCAGCTTCTATTTGACGCGCGCTAATCCAAGCACCTTCCTTAGCCATTAATCCATAATCACCAAAATGTAATTCTGTGTTTCCTTTTGCTTTTCCTTCATAATAAATTCTGTGAGGCTTACGATATTTAGTTCTTTTTGGCATTAACATTTCGAGCACCTCCAGTTTTCTTTTTTGAAGGTAATATTTCACCTTTATAAATCCATACTTTTACACCAATTTTACCATAAGTTGTATCAGCTTCTGCAGTTGCATAATCGATGTCTGCTCTTAGTGTATGTAAAGGTGTTGTTCCTTCGTTATAACCTTCACTACGAGCAATTTCAGCTCCGTTTAAACGTCCAGAACATAAAGTTTTAATACCTTTAGCTCCGGCTCTCATAGTGTTTCTAATAGCTCTTTTTTGAGCCATACGATATGAACCTCTGTTTTCGATTTGGCTTGCAATATTTTGAGCAACTAACTTAGCATCCAAATCTGGGTTCTTAATTTCCATAATAGATATTTGAACATCTTCACCAACTAATTTATTGATTTCTTTTTTTAACTTTTCAATTTCTTCTCCACCATGGCCTATTACAACACCAGGTTTTGCAGTTGAGATCTTAACTTCTGTCTTCTTGTTTGATCTTTCAATTACAACAGAAGAAACAGCAGCATTCTTTAACTTCTTAGCTAAGAAGTTACGGATCTTCATATCATTTTCCAAAGTTTTAGAGAAATCTTTACTTGGTGCATACCATTTAGCAGTCCAATCCTTGTTTATTCCAAGTCTTAAGCCTGCAGGATTAACTTTTTGACCCATTAGTTTTCCTCCTTACATTACCTTTCTGCTACAACCACTGTAACATGACTTGTACGGTGATCATTTCTTGCAATTCTTCCTCTTGAATCTGGCACTGATCTTTTAAGTACAGGACCATCATTTACATATGCTTCTTTAACATACAATTTTGTTTTATCAAGATTATGATTATTCTCAGCGTTTGCTACTGCTGATGTTAATACTTTCTTAATAACGCGTGAAGCTTTACTGTTCATGTTATTTAAAATTCCAAAAGCTTCATCAACGTTTTTTCCGTTTATTAACCTCATAACTAAACGAGATTTTAAAGCGGAAATACGAACTGTTTTCGCAATTGCTTTCGCTTCCATACTATTTCTCCCTTCTAGTTATTACTTCTTGTCTTTATTTTCGCCGTGTCCGCCACATTTACGAGTAAGTGAGAACTCACCTAATTTATGACCAACCATATCTTCAGTTACATAAACAGGAATGAAATCCTTACCATTGTGAACCGCAAAAGTGTGACCAATAAAATCTGGAAATATTGTTGAACGGCGTGACCAAGTTTTAATTACTTCTTTTTTACCTTCTTTGTTTAACTTTTGAACCTTTTTTAATAATCTTTTAAATACGTAAGGTCCTTTTTTTATACTTCTTGCCATTTACATATCTTCCTTTCCATTATTTTTTACGGCTTACGATTAACTTAGTAGAAGCTTTTTTATTCTTACGAGTCTTCATACCAAGAGCAGGTTTACCCCAAGGCGTCATTGGCTGTTTACGTCCGATTGGAGCTCTTCCTTCACCACCACCGTGTGGGTGATCATTAGGATTCATAACAGAACCACGAACCGTTGGACGAATACCCATGTGACGAGAACGTCCTGCTTTTCCTAAGTTTACTAATGAATAGTCCTCGTTTCCAACCTCACCTATTGTAGCCATACAAGTTCCAAGTATTTTTCTTGTTTCACCACTTTTTAATCTTATTAATACATATTTTTCTTCACGTCCTAATATTTGTGCGCTAGAACCAGCACTACGTGCTAACTGTGCGCCCTTACCAGGTCTTAACTCTATGTTATGAATAACGCTACCAACTGGAATATTTGCAATTGGCATTGCATTACCAACTTTTACATCAACGTTTTGTCCGCTAACAATAATGTCTCCAACCTTTAATTCTTTAGGAGCTATAATATATCTTTTTTCTCCATCTTTGTAATTTATTAATGCAATGTTTGCACTTCTGTTTGGATCATATTCAATAGCAGCAACTCTTCCAGTAATATCAAATTTGTTTCTTTTAAAATCAATTATACGATATTTTCTTTTTTCGCCGCCGCCACGATGTCTTACTGTTATACGGCCTTGATTATTATGTCCTTTTCTTTTTGTTCCTTCACCAACTAAGCTTTTTTCAGGAGTAGATTTAGTTATTTCATTATTAACCAAAAAACTCATTTGCCTTCTAGAAGGCGTAGTTGGTTTTGACTTTTTAACTGGCATTATATTTCCTCCTTATTAGCTTAAATCTAATTTGCTACCCTCAGCTAAAGTTATAATAGCTTTTTTATATGCTTTAGTAGCTCCCTCATATCTTCCTATACGTTTTTTCTTTGGTCTTACGTTTATTGTGTTTACTTTATCAACCTTTACGTCAAAAGCTTGTTCAACAGCTTGTTTTATTTGAACCTTATTAGTGTTCTTATCAACTTTTAAAACAACTTTTTTACCATCTGCACTTATCTTTGCAGTTTTTTCTGTAACGATTGGTGCCTTAATTATATCTTTCATTACTTAAGCACCTCCTCAATATATTTTATAGCATCTTCCGTTATGATTAACTTATCAGCCCATAAAACATCATAAGTGTTTACTTCGTTTGCTAAAACAAGTTTTACGTTTTTAATGTTTCTTGTAGATAGAATTAAGTTGTCAGTAAGTTCTGTTGTAACCATTAAAACATTACCTTTAACCTTTAAATCTTCTAATAAGTTTAACATGTCTTTCGTTTTATTTGTTTTAGCTTCTAGTTTTTCAACAACGATAACGTCGTTTGCTTTAGCTTTATAAGTTAATGCAGAACGAAGTGCTAACCTACGCTCTTTTTTATTCATTTTCTTTGTATAGTTTCTGTTCTTACTTGGACCAAACACTATACCTCCACCAACAAAGTGTGGTGCTCTAATAGAACCTTGACGAGCGTTACCAGTTCCTTTTTGTCTCCATGGCTTTCTTCCTCCACCAGATACTTCACTACGGTTTTTAACTGAGTGTGTACCTTGTCTTTTATTAGCCATAAATAAATTTATATGTTCATATATAACTTGATCGTTAGGTTTTATTCCCCAAACTTTATCATCTAACTTAATGTCTTTAATCTTTTCACCTTTTAAACTTAAAAGTGCTGTTTTTGGCATTTTAAATCCTCCTTTCATCACAAGTAATAATTTTGTTTTGTTTTAAATATAATTATTCGTTTACTTCTTGTGATGCGTTTTCATCATCAATTGCAGTTTTTACATCAGCATCGTCTTCTTTAACTTCGTTAGTCTCATAAGATACTAACTCTTGTTTATCCTTTTTTACATTAGACTTTTTAATAGCTGATTTGATGATGACTAAAGACTTTTTAGGACCTGGAACATTACCTTTTATTAAAATTACGTTCTCTTCAGGAATAACAGATATAACTTCTAAGTTTTGTACTGTTACAGCCTCATGTCCCATGTGTCCAGGTAATTTCTTACCTTTAAATACACGCATTGGTCTCATTGTACCCAAAGAACCAACGCCTCTGTGATATTGAGAACCATGTCCCATTGGACCTCTTGATTGATTATAACGTTTAATAACGCCTTGGAATCCTTTACCTTTAGAAATTCCACTAACATCAACCATTTCACCTTCTTCAAAAACCTCTACGTTAAGTTTTTGACCAAGGCTATATTTGCTAACATCTACTCCGCGGATTTCTTTCATGAAGCGCTTAGGAGCAGTATTAGCTTTTGCTAAATGACCCTTTTGTGCTTTGTTACTTAGTTTTTCTCTTTTTGTCTCAAAACCTAATTGAATCGCATCATAGCCATCAGTTTCTACCGTTTTTATTTGAGTAACAACATTAGGTTCTACCTCAACTACAGTAACTGGAATTAGTTTTCCATCTTTAGTGAAAACCTGAGTCATTCCTAGCTTACGACCTAAGATTCCTTTTCTTTCCATATTTTCCTCCTGTAAAATTACTTAATTTCGATTTCAACACCGCTAGGTAAATCAAGATGTTGTAAAGCATCAACAACTTCTTTACTAGGATCTTTGATATCGATCAATCTCTTATGCGTACGCATTTCAAATTGTTCACGTGAGTCTTTGTATTTATGTACGGCACGTAAAATAGTGTACTTTTGAATTTCCGTTGGAAGTGGTACCGGACCTGATACCTTTCCGTTTAAACGTTTTACGGTTTCAACAATTTTACTTGCTGCTAAATCCAAAGAGCGATGTTCATATGCTTTTAATTTGATTCTAATCTTATTTGACATACTAACTTATCCTCCCTTCGCCTATATCCGGTATAGACTAGCTCCGTAACGAATTACCTGATTTCCCTTAAGCTGTAAAAGCAACTTAACCGGGTGTATCAGCAACCTCGCACATCTATGCATCTACACGCAGTACCCATTATATCAGAAGAATTCCTTTATTTCAAGGGGTTTTTTAAAGTTTTTGCAACTTTTTTCTTCTTATAAAATTTTATTAATAAAACGATATTATTATGTAAATTTTTCTATAAAAAGCATAAACATAAAAAATTGATATATAAAAGGTAAGCATCATAATAAAAAAGCTAGATATTTAATCTAACTTTCTAATCTTTTCTTTTTCCAAACAAACTTAGTAGTTGTAAGAATATGTTAATAAAATCTAAGTATAAATCAAGTGCTCCATATATTGAAGCTTTATTTAGTTCTTTATCATCTGATGCATAATAGTTATATATCATTTTTAAATTTTGCATGTCCCAAGCGGTAAGTCCTAAGAACACCACTATCGAAATAACCGATATTATAACCCCAAAAGTAGAGTTATAAACAAATAAATTTATTAATGACATGATAATTATTGCAAGTAATGCAAAAATAAGTATCTTACCCATTGATGATAAATCATTTTTTGTTACATAACCATATACTGCAAGTAATCCAAACATTAAAGCCGCAGATAAAAATACCATTCCTATGCTCCCTATTTCATAAACAATGAATATAGAAGAAAGCGTAAGTCCACTTAGTGCTGCGTACACCACGAATAATATTCCCGCAACTAATGATGATACTTTTCTTCTTAAAAAACTAAAGAAAATAACTACCAAAAGCTCTGCTAAAATAATCCACGTATAATTTCTAAGCATAAAATAAATCATGTTAAGATTTGTAGATGTATAATAAGCAACTCCAAATGATATTAAAAGTCCAACAAACATCCATAAATATACTTTAGTAAAAAACTTAGACATTCCATTTCCACTATCTATTACCATATATATCCTCCTTAAGTAATAATTATATTAAATCGTTTATTTTTTTATTCATCTTCCATAATACTTTCCTCCATATAATTATTATATCATCTAATTATTAAAAAATTATTAAAAAAAGCAAAATTAATTGCTTTTTTGTTTTGCTCCCTTAAACTCTAATCTTAACTTATCAGATAACGTTACAATAAATTCACTATTAGTAGGCTTTGCTCTATCATAATCAACACTATGACCAAATATTTCTTCCATTAAATCAATGTCTCCTCTATTCCAGCTTACTTCTATAGCGTGTCTAATTGCTCTTTCAACACGTGATACCGTAGTATCAAATTTCTTAGCTATTTCTGGATAAAGTTCTTTTGTAATCGCACCTACTATATCAGGTTTTTCATACATCAAAATGACACCTTCTCTTATATACTGATAACCTTTTATATGAGATGGTACACCAAGACCATGTAATAGTTTAGTTACTGATATCTCTAAATTATTATGATATAAATTTAATTTAGAATTATTATCAGGTTTAAAATTTACCGCATCAAGTATTTTATTTTCTAAATCAAGCATATCAAATGGTTTTAAAATAAAATGCTTTGGATTATACTTAGATACCCTAGCGATTGTTTCATCCGCATTAAAACTAGTTCCTATAATAACTGGTTTGTTTATTGATTCTTTCTTCATTTGTTCTAGGACATATAAACCATCTTTCTTTGGCATAACAAGATCAAGTAATAAAACATCAAACCCGTTTATGTCTTCTTTCATTTTATCTACCGCATGCGTTCCATCATACACCGCTTTTACAATACTGATTTTTTCATGATCAGAGAAGTACTCTTTTAGCATTTCAACTAAACTTTCGTTATCATCTACAACCATTACCCTTATTTGTTTTTGTTCGTTTTCTTTTTTCATATTATTTCCTCCCTTAATTGCTAAAACAATTATAATACAATGTTTTTACCTAAATTAGCACATTATGTCGAATAAAAAAAGAATGTATTACTACATCCTTAAAACCATATTTTATGAAGCGTTATCTAAATCGTTTATTGAAGTTTTAAAGTGACCATCTCTTTTTGTTAAGGATACTCCCTTTTCATTTCCATCACCAGTAAAAGTAGCGTTTTCCATATCTTCTAATGATAATTTTTGATCATTTAAATCTTTTACCGCATTATCTATTACTGCCTCAACACCTGGTTTAAATACGTTAGAGTTATTATTCCATATATCTTTACCAGTAGGAATAATTTTACTTTCCTTATTTAAGTATTCATCAAATACTTTATCAATCTCTTCACTTATTATATCATCTTTAGACTTTTCTTTTACATTAGACACAATACTTTGTAATTTAGATCTTTTAATGAATGGAGACGATAACTTTTCTACACTTAAAGTAAGTCTAATATCTAATAGAGCATCAATAATTTTTTCTATTTGGTCTATTCTTTTTTTATGTGGACTTAAATTATCGGAAGGAAAATTATTATATTTCACACCATTTTCCAAAATACCATCCCCTTTACCATTACATTTTTAGAATAACATAAATATAACACAAAAGAAAAGGATAAAATGTCTTTTTTTATCCTTGTTTACACTATTTTATACACTTTATTATCTTTTTTAACTCATCTATATTAACCGATGATAAACCAAGCAGGTAACCATCTATCTTATCTGATAATATGTTTTTAATATTTTTTGATGTAATGCTTCCTCCATAAATTAATTTATAATTGTATATGTTTTTTTCTTTTAAAAGCTTTTCTATGTATTTAAAGGTGTCTTCTATTACTTCTTTAGATACGGTTTTTTCTCCACCGATTGCCCATACCGGTTCATATGCAATGATAATTTTTTCATTACTGTCTAATAAAATACCTTCTAAAGCTTTGTAAAGTTGTTTTTTTAAAACCTCACTTGTTCTTATTAATTCTTTATCTATTTTTGTTTCACCAATACACAAAATAGGAGTTATACCATTTCTTAAAGCAGCCTTAACTTTCAAATTAATTTCTTTATCAGAATCATATTTTCTTCTATCTGAATGCCCTATTATAACGTATTTAACGTTTTTAAATGATAAATCATAAGCAGATACCTCACCTGTATAAGCTCCCTTATCCTCGTAAAAACAATCTTGAGATCCAATGGTGTAGTTCTTAAATATATCTAAATTAAGAATACTTGGACAAACAATTAAATTAACCGAGAAAAAATCAACTTCATCCATTTGTTTTTTTAACATAGATGCCTCATCATACGTTAAAAACATTTTTTGATTACAAACAACTAATTTATTCATTTTTTATCACCACTTTTTTCCAAAACGTTTTTAATATTATGAATCGTTTTTTTAAATACGTTTGTATCTTTATTTAAAACCTTATTATATACTTTAACAACTTCTTTAGCATAATTTAAAGGACTATACTTATCAGCCTTTATTCTTGCATTTTTTTCTATTTCCTTAGCTTGTTTTGGATTTTTATATACCCACTCTATTAAAGAAACATAGTCATTATCATTATTAAATAAAAAACCGTCTTTTTTATCTTCAATTACAAGCCTAAAAGCATCGTCGTCTTTTGCAATAACTATTTTTGATGCTGAAAGTGCCTCTATTACCGTAAGACCTTGAGTTTCACTTTTGGATGCGGTTACAAAAACGTTTGCTAAAGCGTAATATTTAGCTATATCCTTCCATAATACTCTTCCGGTAAACGTTATTTTATCATCAAGTTTTTGTTTATGAGTTAAGTTCATTAAATCCGTCATATCAGGTCCGTCACCTACGATAACCATATGAGCTTTAGGCACCTTTTTTAATACATCATTAAAATTATTAATTAAAAAATCTATGCTTTTTTCTTTAGCTATTCTACCAACGTATAAAATAATAAAATCATTTGTCTTTAAATTAAGATCATGTCTTAAATTTATTAAATCAGTTCTTTTAATATTTTCCTTGTGAAACCTTGTGGTATCAACTCCCGTAGGAATAACGTACACGTCTCTTTTAACTTTATATTTTTTCTTAAATAAATCTTTTGCTTTTTCTGTTGGAACGATTAATTCATCTATCGTTTTGTCACATAAAAACAAAGTTAAATACTCAACTAATTTTTTAGATGCTGATGAAAAATATCCTTTTGTAATATAATGAATATACTCTTCATACATCGTATGATAAGTATGAACAAGGGGAATGTTAAACTGCTTAGAAATAAGTCTTGCAAAGGTTCCTATACTAAATTCAGTATGGGTATGAATAACATCTAATTTCCATTTTTTTATTACCTTTAACGCTTTTAACGGATAAATACCAGACTGCCTAAAATCCATTATTCCAATTGGAATGCTTGGTATTTTAAGCACACCATCTTCTTCTTTATAAGAAAAAGACTCATCATTAACCGTTACAACATAAACCTTATGACCTAATTGTTCTAATCCTTGTTTTAACATATATACACTTGTTGCAACTCCATTTATAAAAGGAGGATACGCATCAGTAAATAGTCCTATTCTCATTTTTTTTCACACCCTTCTTTAAAATTAACGTAATAAATCCAATTATCATTGCTAAAGCATATGTTATAAACCTCCATAAAAGCATTGCACTAGAAAGTATTGCACCACTTGCAAAAACACCAAAAAATTGCATGAAGCTATATTCTATACCTCCGGTTGCACCAGGTATTGGTATAAAATTACTAATTAACATAACAAATGAAATTGAAATTAAAGATTCTATTATGCTAACTCCATTATAATTAAGTGATTTAAACACTATAAAAGGAATTAAATACAAAAGTAAAAGATGAATAATATTATAAAATATACACTTAAATATAATTGTTTTTGATTTCTTAAGTTCTAGACCAGTTTCATAAAAATGTTTAAGTCCTTCATCAATTCTGTTTTCATCTTTAAATATTTTTCTTATTAATCTAAATTTTAAAAAGAAATGAACAATCATATGTGCAAGTTTATAACCTGTTTTTTTTGTTAACGAAAACAAAAGCAAAAATACTAATACTATAAAATTTATTATAAATCCCAAAAAGATAAGGCCATTTAAATATACGTTATCAGTTAATACGTTAATTTTTAAACTAAGTAAAATAGCTAATATACCAACTATTATTAAAGCTATTTGGTAAGATAAAAAGTCCTTTATCATAGCGTTTGTTGAATCTGATATTCTAACGCCATCTTTTTTTAATAGATACACCTGGAAAGGTTGTCCGCCGGTTTGAAATGGAGTAATACCATTTAAAAATTGACCTATCAAAGTTAACTGATATGATTTTTTAACAGTGTAATTACTGTTATATTCACACACAAACTTCTTTAAAGATAAAGATTTAAATAACAATGATATTAAAAGTACTAATATCGCTAATAAAAATATTGGTATGTTAATTTTTTTAAACTCTGCTATTACACCAGAAAAATCATCTTTTAAGGTAAAGTAAAGAACTAATACCATTGCTATTATTAAAACAAATAAACTTAACTTCTTTTTTTTCATCTTTACTCCTACTTATTATCAATTGCTTCTATTCCAGGTAACTTTTTACCTTCTATGTATTCTAAGGATGCACCACCGCCGGTTGATATATGACAAAACGCATCTTTATATCCAAACTTTCTAGCTGCCGCAGCAGAGTCTCCGCCACCGACAATAACATCCGCACCCGATTCTTTTAATATCTTTAACAAAGCATTTGTTCCGTATTCAAAACTATTAAATTCAGATACTCCAACCGGACCATTTAAAAATATAGTTTTACAATTATTTATATACTTTGAAAATAACTTTATGGTTTCTGGACCGATATCTAAAATCATCATACCATCATCAACTTTTTTTAAATCATAATATTTAACTTCTAAATTATCCTCATATTTTTCTGAGGCATAACCATCAACGGGTAAAACTATTTTATCTTTATATTTACCCATTAAATCTTTGGCGTGTAATAAACTTTCTTCGTCATATAAAGATTTTTTTAAATCATAACCCTTCGCAGTTAAAAAAGTGTTAGCTATTCCACCACCGAGTAAAAGATAGTCACATTTTTCTATTAATTTATCTATTACTTTTATTTTATCATTCATTTTAGCGCCACCCATTATAACGACATAAGGCCTTTTTGGATTATCCAATGTATTACCAAGCATTTTTATTTCTCTTTCAATTAAAAAACCAATACCACTAGGTAAATACTTAGCTATACCAACAATGGATGCACAAGCCCTATGGCAAGATCCAAAAGCATCGTTTATAAATATATCACCAAGTGATGCCCAGTACTTTGAAAGTTCATCATCACAATTACTTTCTTTTTTTGAAGGATAGTCTTCATACCTGGTATTTTCAATTAATAAAACGTCTTTTTTATTCATGTTTAAAACAGCTTCTTCTAGCACATTACCACGTGTTTCATTTATAAATAACACTTTTTTACCAATTAATTCACCAAGCCTTTTAGCAACTGGTAAAAGAGAGTTTTTACTTTTATCTTCTTCAGTTTTTATTCTACCTAAATGAGATAACAATATAACTTTTGCATTATTATCTATTGCATAATTAATTGTTTTCAAACTTTCTTTTATTCTATTATCATCAGTTATTTTTCCATCTTTTATAGGTACGTTAAAATCACACCTTATAATTACTTTTTTACCATCTAAATCAAAATCAGTTATCATCTTTTTCATAAGTACATATCCTCCTTTATAATTATAACATCAAAACATAAAAAAAGAGAATAAAATGAATATTATAAATTTTATTAATATTAAGTTACATATTGATATTAAATTAAGTTTTACATATAATACAAATGTAAGGAAGCAGCTTACTAGTTGTTTTCCAAATTTTGTGTTTTATTGAAAAACAGAGCTAGATTTTACCGGCTTCTGTTTTTCTTACTTTATATAACAATTAATATGACTATTATTATAAGTAATATGATGATTAGTTTTGGTGTAAATTTAATTTCAAACTTAAACCTCATAAACATCACTAGGCCTTTCTATTCTTTTGGTTGGAAAACAAAGCTAGTAAATTACTACTTCCTCATACTTATAATTCGCCATAACTTCCAAAATTCCCCTAAAAAAATTAAAATAAATAAAAGATAGGAAATAAACTCCTATCTTACAATTACACTTACATATGCTTTTTTACCATCTGCAGCAGATGCTGTAATGGTTGCTGTACCTGCTTTTCTTGCCGTTATAACACCATTTGATACGGTTGCAACAGAAGCATTAGAACTACTCCATGAAATAGATTTATTTGTTGCGTTTGATGGATTAAATAACACACTTAAAGTCCTTGTTGCTCCAACGCTTAAAGTAACGGTATTAGGAGTTATGCTAATTGAACTTACCGCAACATAAGTACTTATTACCCTAACGGTTCTTGTTTTAGATGAACTATTACCATACGTATCAGTTACCGTATATCTAATTGTATAAGTACCTGCAACAGAAGTGTTAACACTTCCTGATACACTTACTCTAGATGTTATATCATTACCCTTTGCATCAGTTGCATAATAACCAGGATCATTATACCTATCTCCTTGATTTAAAGTTATATAACTATCTCCTCTTAAAGTAATTGTAGGAGGTGTAGTAATTCTAGAAGTAGTTGTTGTAACCCTTTTTTGTGTTGTGGTTCTTTTTTTAGTTGTTGTATTGTTATTTCTTCTAGTTGTTGTTGTATTTGTGTTAATTCCAACAACCGTTACCTTCCTTGTTTTAGATGATCTATTACCAGCTTCATCAGTTACCGTATAAACAACCGTATAACTACCTACCTTACTCGTATCAACGTTATTTTCTACCTTTATTTTAGAAGTTATATCACCGTCTTTGTTATCCTTAGCAGTTGCGCCCTCATCTTTATAATTACTTCCTTGATTTATCGTTATATTATCATTTCCAATAATAGTAATTACTGGCTTTTCAGTATCCTTTTTTTCTTTTTTAGTTGTTGTTGTTTTTTTATTATTACTTACATAACCCGTTGTTGTATACATCTTTCCACATTTAATATATGCATTATAACTTTCTGTTTCTTCTTTTTTTGCAATTACATAACCTTTACATACTTTCGCAGCCTTTACGCTATCCGGATCAATAAAGCCTCCATTTTCAACTAATAAGTCATCCAAATCTATTTTATAATCTTCACTTGTTAATTCAATGTTTTTTTGCGATACGTAAGTTTGAGCTTCCTCTTCCATACGCTCTTCTAACCTTTGGAAATCTTCAGTGGTATATTCTGGTTTGTTTTTATTTATTTGTCTTACAACTATTATAATAACAACTATAATTACTATTAATATGATAGCTGCTAAAATAGCCATACCACGAGTTATTTGAAACTTTTTCTTTTCTGTTTCTTCTTCCTCGTATTTTTCTTCCACTTATATCACCACCTTATACTCTATAGAAACATTATATCATGAATATTAAAAAAAAACACTAGAATTTTACATCTAGCATTTTATTTATTTGCAAAGTATTTTGCGGTTCTAACCATTTGTGCTGAATAACTCATCTCGTTATCATACCAAGCTACTACTTTAACTAATTGCTTACCATCTACTTCTATTATATCAGTTAAAAGTCCATCTACTAAAGCTCCACAATGCATTCCAATTACATCACTTGAAACAATTGGATCTTCGGTATACATAATTGTTTCACTTTGGTTTTCTTTAAACATGTTATTTAACCCTTCTTTTGTTACGTTCTTTTTTAACTCAAGTGTTAAATCAATAACTGATCCAGTGGTAACAGGAACACGCATTGCGGTACCATCTAACCTTCCTTTAAGATCTGGTATTACAAGTCCTATTGCACTTGCTGCTCCAGTTGATGACGGAACAATGTTTGCAGCTGCCGCTCTTCCTCTTCTTGACATAAAGCCTTTTTTATGAGCAACATCAAGGGTTGCTTGATCGTTAGTATATGCATGAACAGTTGTCATAAAGCCTTTTTCAACGCCGTAATTATCACATAATAATTTCATAACTGGAGCTAAACAGTTAGTCGTACAACTTGCAGCACTAATAACTTCTTCATCACCGGTTAACTCTTCGTGATTTACGTTATAAACTATTGTTTTTAAATCACCTTTAGCAGGAGCAGAAATTATTACCTTTTTAGCTCCAGCCTCTATATGAGCATAAGCTTTTTCTTTACTTGTAAATAAACCAGTGCATTCAAATACTACATCAATATCAAGCTCTTTCCATGGAAGGGTTTTTGGATCAGTATTAGCATATACACGAACTTTTTTACCATCTATTATGATGTTCTCATCATCACTTGTAATATTTTTTTCATACCTTCTGTGTGATGTGTCATATTTAAGAAGGTATGCAAGTTGTGCTGCGTCTGTTAAATCATTTATCGCAACAACATCAAAATCCTTATCTTCTTGCATTAATCTAAATACCAATCTTCCTATTCTTCCAAAACCATTTATCGCTACTCTTATCATTTAATCACCATCCTATATTTATATTGTACCATTTATATTACTTTAAAACAACTTTCACCAATAAATTCTCTTAAGATAGAGTCATTTGGAACATCATCTGATGGGATACCAAGGATTACCCTAAACATGTTAATTAAAAGCATTGCATCATCATAATTAGGATCCTCATCATCAACCGAAAACAAAAGAGGTTCAGCATAAGTTTTTAAAACTCCAAGTTCATAAACAAGTGATGTATTAAATACTTCATCTGCATCTTTTTGGTAAGGCATAATAAACTCTTCTTCTATTTTTCTTACCTTTTTCCACATTCTTAAAGTATCAGAAGCTGATGCCCCACGTGTTCTATTATCTCTTACTATTCTTCTTAATAACCTGTTATCTGTCATTTTAAATAAATTATGATTATCAATATTTAACGGTGTTAAAGGACAAATAAACAATTTAAACTTGTTTTTATCAGGTATCATTTCCGTTAAACTTTCATTAAATGCATGAATACCTTCTATTATCAAAATGCTTTTATCTTTCATCTTAACTTTGCTTTTTTCATCAAACTCTTGTCTTCCTTCAACAAAATTATATTTTGGTAAAATTACCTCTTCACCATTTAATAGACATGATATCTTTTTATTAAATTGATTAGTATCAAATGCTTCTATTTTTTCTATTTCTGGTTTTCCGTTTTCATCTAATACCCTATCTTTCATGTCAGTATAAAAATCATCTATGGAAATAGGTATAGGCTCATATCCCTTACAACGTAAATATAAAGATAACTTTTTAGATGTGGTTGTCTTCCCTGATGAAGAAGGACCGGTTATTAAAACAATTTTAATATCTTTATTTTTAGTTATTTTATCTGCTATTTCAAATAACCTGTTATTTTGAAGTGTCTCAGATATTCTTATAATATCGCCGTAAGAGGCATTTGATATACTATTATTTAGCTCAACAGACGTATTAATACCAAGGTTTTCTAAATACTCATCGTTTCTTGATATCGCACTTAATAATTTTTCGTTTTTATCAAACTTTAACTTTTCATCTTTTAAAAACTCATATGGTGGAAGAAGTACTACTTTGTTATCTTTTAAATACTTAACGTTAAACTTAGTTATGTAACTAGTATTGCAAGGTAATACTCCATAAAAATAATCTAAAGTATCATCAAGCTTATATAAACTTACGCTTGAATTACTAATAAACTTCATTGAGTTTGCTTTATCAAACTGATTTACTCTTTCATAATATTCTATCGCATCTAACCTTGATACTATTATTTTAGTAATTGGCATTTTAGCCTCTACAATTTCACGCATTCTAATTTTTATTTTCTCAACCGTTACTTCTGATATCAAATTATTGGTTAATATCTCACAATAAACACCGTTATCAACTAGGTGCATTATTTTAACATCACAATTTAAAACGTCTTTAACAGCTTTTATAAAAATGTAATATAATCCTCTTTGATAAGTTCTATTACCTAAAACGTCAGTTGCATCCTTAAAAACCACTTTAGCATTTCTTGTAATCTTAGTATCCAAAGACATTAATTTATTATTAACTAGTGCGACAATAATATCTGATTTAAACTCACTTTGAAATTTCTTTGACATTTCAAGTAACGTAGTTCCTTTTTCATAATCGTATTCTTTATCATTTACCTTAATTTTTATCATTGCCATTTTAGCACCCCTTATTCTATATATTATTCTATCAAAAATGGAGAAAAAAGTCACAATATTTTTATAATAAATATAAATATCCTAAACATAATATTACTAGGGTGATAAAATAATGAACTTAATTCCTAGCGTTATAGAAAAAACACATAATGGTGAAAGAGCATATGATATATACTCAAGACTTTTAAAAGATAGAATTATATTTATCGGCGGGGAAATAAATGATGATTTAGCTAACATGATTATAAGTGAACTTTTGTTTTTAGATTCTAAAAGTCATGATGAAATTAGTATCTATATAAACTCACCAGGTGGCAGTATAACATCAGGTATGGCTATATATGATACCATGAACTTTGTTAAGAGTCCTGTTTCAACCATTTGCGTTGGAATGGCCGCATCAATGGCTTCAGTTCTTTTAGCTAGCGGTGAAAAAGGAAAAAGATATATCTTGCCTAATAGCGAGGTTATGATTCACCAGCCCTTAGGAGGAGTAAACGGACAAGCAACCGAAATAAAAATAGTTGCAGATAGAATAATTTACTTAAGAAACAAGCTAAACAAAATACTGTCAGAAAAAACCGGTAAAGATATAAAAAAAATAAAAAAAGATACCGAAAGAGATCATTATTTAACTGCAGAAGATGCATTAAAATATGGAATAGTAGATAAGATATTATAAACGTGATATAATTAAATCATAGGAGATGATTTAATGGAAAAAGAATTAATTATTAAAACGTGTACAAAATGTGGTGCAACAATAAAAGTATTAAAAGATTGTACATGTAGTGATTGTGATATTTCTTGCTGTAATGAAAAAATGGTTACCTTAAAACCTAATTCAACAGATGCAGCTTTTGAAAAACATGTTCCAACTTATGAAATAAAAGATGGCAATCTAATTGTAAGTGTAAATCACGTTATGGATTCTGATCACTATATAGAATGGATTTCTTTAGTAACTGACGATAATGAAGAGACTTTTTATTTAAAACCTGGTTATAATGCTAAAGTAAACTTTACTGGAAAAACAAAAGGAACTTTATACGCATACTGTAATAAACATGGTTTATGGAAAAAAGAAATAAATTAAAAAAGAAAAACGCTTATCGCGTTTTTTTATTGCTTTGAATAAATCCAAAATCAACCGTAAACGTTATTTGATGTGACTCAGTAATTGCGGTATCCCATTCATTTGACCAACCCGTTAGAATAATCATTTGATAATTTCCAGATGTATCACCAGCGGGAATTACTATATCAGTTGAATTTAATTCAACGTTAGACATATCAGCCAAGGCAGACACAAAGTAAACCCCTGTTTCTTCATCATAATAAGTCATATCTTTAAAGATTCCACATTCTTCTGATGGACCAGGTATTAAACCGCAAATGTCAGCTCTATTAAAATTTGGAGTTGCATCAACATTATTTAACCTAGCATCAACTGATCCGTGATTTTCTATATTAGCAGTAATTTGAAAATAATCGTTTGGTGCTGTTAAATTAACTGTCATAGTAATTTTAGTTCCTTCTACATCATAATCTATATAATTACTTGGAGTTTTCTCACCACTTATTTGACCAGAAACATCAACATTAGTTATCTGTAAATCAAGCTGTCCTTCTGCTTTTGCAGTACCAGATATACTAATGTTTTCACTAAATAGTGCGTATCCTATCGCAAGCGCTATTACAAATATTGATATTCCTATTATTAATAATTTACTATTTTTTTTCATACTACATCCTCCTAATAAATATTATATTGCCGGAATTCAAAATTTATGGTTCTTGATACAGAAAAATCCATATGGTTCTCATTTCCAAAATTAAAAGTACCCTCTGCTATACCAATCGTATACGAATGCCCCGGTTCTAAAATACAATAAGTTCCTTTTGATGGATCACATATTTCATTAGCGGAAATAACAATATTATCAGTATCAGATGATGCATGTGATATAGTTTTGACAACCAACCTATTACTATCAATATTATTTTTATTTAAAGCTTCCTTACTTGAATTATATATACCTACTATTCCCATTGCATGATTAGGTGTTGTTCCTTCATACTTAGAATTAATTGTCACCTGATTCAACCTAACAGCAAAACTACTGTTATTAGTTACTTCTATATAAAAAACTTGTATCGACTCAGTTAAGTTAAAAGCAACACTATAAGTACAATTGGAACCAGAACACGTAATACTTTCATTAGAATGACCACTTTGAGAAGTATTAGTGTTAAACGTATCATCACCATAAGGAATTATTCCATAATCATACGTTAAATTAATATCCGTTGGATTTATATTAGCAGTACTGCTAACGTTTATATTACCACTTAATAGTGCATAACCGATAGTTATAACAACTAAAAATAACAATATTCCAAATATTACTGCTTTATTTTTCATTTTTACTACTCCTATCTTACTAAAGTATAACATTTATTTATATTAATTTCAATTTCAATCATAAAACTTTATACTATATTTTTTTACTTATGAACGTTTTTGCAGCGTCAAACAAAAATAAACAGATCAAAATAATGGTTATAAACAAAGGTATTTTTTTTATAAGTTTTTTAAGAAGTGGATGAATTACATATATAAATATTATGGACGTAACTCCCCATACCAGCGTCATTTCAAGGGATATATAATGACCTATGTGATACTTTTGAGAAGAATAATCCCAAAATACTTTTCCAAATATTTTTTCTGTTAAAACTCCTCCTAATGCCTCCAAAAAGGATAATACTATCCCAACGACAAAAAATAATATAATCGTTTCAAAAACTCTGTTCATGTGCAAATTTTTAAATAAATAATTAGATGCAAAAAGAATTACCAAAGCACCTATACCATAAACAGGAGTCCAAGGTAGAGATAATATCCCACTTTTAAAATTACTTTTAGTAATAAAAGATATTAATGTTTCAACAACATATCCTAAAATAGAGTATACAAAAAAACAATTTACATAAAACATATTAATCACCAGTATTAATATGTTTTATAAAATCGTTTTTTATTCTATTTAAACTTTTCTTTAGACAATGAAGAAAAATAACTTAGTTCACGTGGATCTACATTTTTATTTTTTTAATATTGACATTTCCTTTTTTAATTTATATTTTACACCATGTAGTTCCTTCTTTAGTATCTTTTAATTCAATGTTTTTTTCTTTTAATTCATCTCTTATTTTGTCCGCTAAAGCATAATCTTTATTTTCTTTAGCTTCTAATCTTTCTTTTATTTTTTCTTCTACGTATTTTTCAAATTCTTTATCTATCTTTTTTTCCTCTTTTTTTAATAAATCTAATGATAAAACTTTATCAAAGGACTTAACAAGTTCTTTTTTTGTTTTATCATTTAATTTTGTATCTTTTAAAACATCATACAAAACAGTTAAAGCACTAGAAGTACTCATATCATCATTTAGGTATTTTTTAAATTCATCATTATAGTTATCAAATAAAGTTTTATCGATTATACCATCATTCGTAAGTGATAAAGTCTTGTTCTTTAATTTGTCATACGCATTTTGAGCATTATCTAAATTTTCAAAGGTAAACGTAAGTTGTTTACGATAATGAGATTGTAAACACATTAAACGATATGCCAAAGGATTATAACCTTTTTCTTCTAGTAAAGAAACCGTTAAAAAACCTCCCTTACTTTTACTCATTTTTCCATTTTTATCATTTAAATGTTCACAATGTACCCAGTAATTACACCACTTATGTCCTAGATAAGCCTCACTTTGCGCTATTTCATTGGTATGATGTGGAAAAATATTATCAACTCCACCACAATGTATGTCTAAGTATTCTCCTAAATGTTTTATACTTATACAAGAACATTCAATATGCCATCCCGGATAACCAAGTCCCCAAGGTGAGTCCCACTTCAAATCTTGATCTTCAAACTTCGATTTAGTAAACCATAGAACAAAATCATTTTGATTCTTTTTATTAGGATCGTTTTCAACTCCTTGTCTTACACCAACTACCATTTCATCTTCTTTATGATTTGTTAAAACGTAATAGTCATTTAATTTAGATGTATCAAAATAAACGTTTCCCCCTGACTTATAAGCGTATCCTTTATCTAGCAAAACCTTTATCATTTTAATATAACTACTAATAAGATTAGTTGCAGGTTCAATAATCTCCGGTTTTTTTATGTTAAGTTTTTTACAATCATTAAAAAAAGCATCGGTATAAAATTTGGCGATTTCCAAAACTGTTTTAT
>DVMT01000037.1 GCA_018714855.1 Candidatus Aphodocola excrementigallinarum | reverse complement strand
ATTTATATTTTATTATTTTAATTTTTAGTATTATAGGATTTATAGTAAGTTTAAAAAAGGAGGATAATTAAATGAAAAACGACGTAGTACAAGCAATAATAGAAATACCATACCGTTCAAGAAATAAATATGAGGTAGATCATGAAACAAAAAAAATAAAATTAGATAGGGTACTATATTCAGCAATGGCGTATCCTGCAGAATATGGTTTTTTAGAAAATACATTAGCACTTGACGGAGACCCTTTGGATATTTTAGTAATAGGAACAGAACCTACTTATCCGGGATGCATTGTTCCAGCTAGAGTAGTTGGATATTTAGAGGCAATTGATAACGGCTTTGAAGACTATAAGTTAATATCGGTTGTTGATGTTGATCCAAGGTATCATGGGGTAAAAGAATTAAGTGATTTATCGCCATTTATATTAGACGAAATAAAAAACTTTTTTGAAAACTATAAGACTTTACAAAAAATAGAGGTTAAAGTAGGTGGATATCATAATAAAAAAGAAGCTTTGGATTTGATTAAAAAATGTAAGGAAAGATATAAGAGGCATAACCATGAATAAAAAAGTTATGATAATAAGTGTAGTTATTGTTTTTATAGTTGCTGTTATAATCGCTTGCGTAAATGAAATAAAAGTGGATAATGAGATAAAGTTAAATAAAAATGATAAAACGACAAAAACAATAACTACAACTACCAACCAAGAAAGAAAGGATGATGATATTATGGATGGTATAACATTAAATTATCAATCATCAATAAGAATAGAAAAAAATGGTAAGGTAATCTATTTTGATCCTTATAAAATAGAAGGTAATTTAAATGATGCTGATTATATTTTTATAACGCATTCTCACTATGATCATTACTCAGAAGATGACATTAAAAAAGTAATGAAAAATGACACTAAGTTTGTTGTAACAAGTGACTTAGAAAGTAAAGTTAAAGCACTTGGCGTTTTGGAAGATAACGTGCTTGTTGTATATCCTAACGAAGAACATAAAATAGATGATATATCTTTTGAAACAATTCCAGCATACAACATAGATAAAACATATCATAAGAAGTCATATAACTGGGTAGGATACGTTATTGATTTAGATGGTGTTAAGTATTATGATGTTGGCGATAGTGATGTAACTGATGAGTTTAAGAATGTTTCTTGTGACGTTATATTCGTACCTGTTGGAGGAACTTACACCATGACTGATAGTGAGGCGGCACGTGCGGTAAACGAAATGAAACCGAAGTATGCTGTTCCTGTTCATTATGGTGAAGTTGGATCAAGCACTAACGCAGATAATTTTGTTAATGGTTTAAATGATGATATAACAGGAGTAATTTTAAAATAATGAAAAAGCAAAAGAATAAAGAAACTAAAAAGAAAAAAGGATTATCAAGAACACTTAAAAATGGTGCTTGGGTATTTTTGAATATTTTTGGTGTTTATACATTTACATATAAATTACCATATTTTGTAGTTTTGGGTTTCTTTATTATATCAACCGGTTTTATCTTTTTTCCATGGTTAGATAATTTAGTTGGTTTATTTAAAACAAGTATAACAACTAAAAATAAATGGTTTATATTTATAGTAAGTTTGTTTTTAGCGGCATATTTAATTACACCAGAGGAGACTAATTATATAAGGTGCATACTACCAATTGGTTTAACAATAATATTATGGATAGGTGTTATTATTTATAGGAAATTAAAAGAAAGTTCTAAAAAATAGAACTTTTTTTAATGCTATTTTAATTAAAAATAAATAATGCTATAATTATAAGTGAAAAGGGAAGATAAAATGTTAAATGATTTAGTAGAGGAATTAACTAGGAAAAAGAAAACAATATCTACCATGGAGTCATGTACCGGTGGTGCTTTAGCAAGTGAGATTACTAACGTGGAAGGTGCATCTGATGTATTTAAGTTTTCAGCGATAACTTATTCTAATCTCTTTAAGATAAAAATGGGAGTATCTAAAGATGTGATTGATAAATACTCGGTATATAGCATGGAAACAGCTTGTGAAATGAGCCGTAACATATCAAAGTTTACTAACAGTAATTACGGAGTTGGTATAACAGGTAAGTTTGGTAACGCCGATAAAGAAAATTTATATGGTGATAATTATACCGTGTTTATTAGTATTTATGATAAGGATAATAACAAGTTTTATAATGATACGGCAAAAGCTTTCAAACAAAACAGAAAAGAAAACAAGATGCTTATAATTAAAAAAGTAAATGATATGTTACTTAAAATAATATAATTTAATAGGAGTGTTAAGTATGGAAAATATAAGAAGTTTTAAATTATTTAGTAATAATAACGAAAAATCTAAAATGGTAGAAGAAAAAGTAAGGGAAAAGTTAATAAAAAAAGAATAAGATGTTTAAGAAGAAAAGACTATGACTTTTCTAAAAAAATAAATGAGAAATTTTTAAAATAGTTATGATATAATATGTCTTGTTTTAGTAGAAGTACAAAAAATTTAAATAAGAAATTATTTGATTTGACATTTAAAATAATAATAAACAAAATAGAAAGTAAAAAGAAATTGGAAGTGTTAATTATGAATAAAAAAGTTGTGGTAGGAATAAGTGGTGGTGTTGATTCAGCAGTTGCGGCCGTTCTTTTAAAAAACAAGGGATACGAAGTTATTGGTATAACATTTGTTTTTACTGATGATTTTGACTCAAAGGACGCAAAATTAGTGTGTGAAAAACTAGGTATTGAGCACCATGTAATAGATTATAAAAAAGAGTTTAAAGAAAAGGTAATAGATAAGTTTATAAGTGATTATAAAAAAGGTATAACTCCAAATCCTTGCATTATGTGTAACAGATACGTTAAGTTTAAGTTTTTGTATGATGCTAGTGTAAAGTTTAATGCAGATTATATTGCAACTGGTCATTATGCCAAAGTAATAGATAACCATTTATATAAAAGTAGTGATTTAAATAAAGATCAAACATACTTTTTATGTGAACTTACAAAAGAAGAATTATCAAAAGTGTTATTTCCTTTAGAAGGTATAGAAAAGGATGAGGTAAGAAAAATTGCAAGTGATGCTGGACTTATTAACGCTAACAAAAAAGATTCAACTGACGTTTGCTTTATAACTAGTAATTTTAAAAATTATATAAATGATGCTATTAAGGATAATAAAGGTGATGTAATAGATATTACTTCAATGAAAAAAATAGGGGAGCATAACGGATTATCGAGGTTTACAATTGGTCAAAGAAAGGGCCTTAACATCGGAGGTGCAAGCGATAGAATGTTTGTTGTTGGAAAAGACATGGATAAAAACATTTTATATGTTGCGGGGGGAAGTAACACCGATTACTTATTATCTGATTCATGCGTTTTAGATAATGTTAACTTATTTAATGATGGTATTAAAAGTGATAATCTAACGGCAAAATTTAGGTATAGACAAACCGAGGTACCAGTAAAAGTAGAGAAAACTAATGATAAATTATTAGTTAAATATGATAATGTTAAATCAGTTACGCCAGGACAAATATGCGCTATTTATAAAGGTGATGAATGCATCGGTGGGGGTATAATACTAGAGGTTATGAAAGATGGTAAAAAATTATGGTATTTATAAAATCATAATTTTTTTATTTATGCAATTTATACAAAAACAGAATTTTTGATAATATAACAGTTCCAAAAAATAATAAATTATTATATAAAAACTTAATTTTTGTAAACAAAAACATGCAAAATGTCGTTTTGCATTATATTTTAATATTTGTTAATATGCTTATGGAGCATTTATAGTTTGGGCGAGAACCTTCTAAACCAAAAGGAGTAGGAGGTGATAGATGAATGAAGAAACGAATCTTTGTAATCAAAGTATTTCGTTATATCACCATCATTTTATCACTCTTATTAGCAATAATAATAGTAATAAAAAAATGACACCAGCTTTAAGCTAGTGTCAACACAATGAAAATTGGGTTGGCATTCAAATAATATGAATGCTCCTCTTTTATTTT